>DAHWEX010000578.1 GCA_027326205.1 Actinomycetota bacterium | reverse complement strand
GCTCGCCACGCCTCCGGACGCCCCCGAGCTGCCTCCCGGCGAATCGCCGGCGGGCGGACCCGCGCACTGACCGGCCGGCCTGGCTGGCCCCGTCGCAAGGACAACCCGTCAACCGCTACCTTCTCCCCGTACCGCTTCGTGAGGTTCCTTACCTCGATCATCGCGATCCCCTTCGCTAGCGGCGGGACCTCGCCCGCCACTGTCTACGCTAGGAACGCGCGGTCCCGCGGGGGATCGGCCGTCCGGCCACGACCGGGGCGGCCAGGTAGGCAGAAAGTAGTAGGCGGCTCCCGCCGCGGGCGTACGCCGAGGGGATGTCCCCCCGGGAGGAATGACGAGGCGGTCCTGGTTTTGGCGCGAGGGCGGGGGTGCCGGAGTGTGGCGGGCGTAGCCCGCGTGCGGGGGGTGCGGGGGGTGCGGGGGGTCGTCCCCCCGGGAGGAATGACGAGGCGACCTCGGTCCTCACGCGAGGACAGGGGTCGCCGGAGTCTCGTGGGCGATACAGGATTTGAACCTGTGACCTCTACCGTGTCAAGGTAGCGCTCACTCCAAACTGAGCTAATCGCCCAAGCATTCTCACCGGCGCATGTATGTCCGTGCTCCGCTGGGAACGTGAGAACTCTACCAGAGGCGGGGGGTGGTCCGTACCGTCACGGTCGGCCGGAGCTGACCTGGCGGGGCCGGCGCGTACGCCTTCGCCGGCCCCAGATGCCAGCAACTCTAGGACTCTAGGACTCTAGGGCCGCGACCAGGAACGTCGGTCGGCTAAGGCGCTGCCCCCGTAGTCGAGCCCCAGGTCAAGCGCCGCCGAGGAGTGCGTCAGGCCGCCGACCGAGAGGTAGTCGACGCCGGTGGCGGAGACTTCGCGCGCGTTCGCCAGCCGCAGCCCGCCGCTCGCCTCGAGTCGCACGCCGTCGTAGGCGCGCGCCGCCGCCACGGCCTCGCGCAGCACCGGAACGGGCATGTTGTCGAGCAGGATGAACCTCGCTCCCGCCGCTAGGGCCTCGCGGACCTGGCCGACGGTGTCGCACTCGACCTCGGTGACCAGCCCGGGCCGGCCCGAGGCGAGCACCGCGCGGACGGCCGCCCCGATGCCGCCCGCCGCCGCGACGTGGTTGTCCTTGACGAGGGCCGCGTCCCCGAGCCCCATCCGGTGGTTCTCCCCGCCGCCGCACCGCACGGCGTACTTCTGCAGCACCCGCAGCCCCGGCAGGGTCTTGCGGGTGTCCCGGACCACGGCCCCGGTCCCGGCGATGGCATCCGCCCAGGCCCGCGTGATCGTGGCCACCCCTGACAGGTGCGTAAGGAAGTTCAGCATCGTCCGCTCCGCTCCCAGCACTGCCACGGCATCACCGGAAACCCGCAGCACCGGGTCCCCGGGCGTCACCCGGGTCCCGTCCGCGGCCAGCAGCGTGACGCTGACCCGGGGTGCCGCCCCGCCGGCCCCAAGGTACTCCGGCAGCAGGTCCAAGACCGCCAGCGCCACCGGGCCGCCGGCCAGCACCCCGGCCTCCCGCGCCACGACGCTGGCGGTTACCGTCTGGCCGGCCACGGTGGCCGCCGAGGTCACGTCCGCCCCGTACCGGAAGTCCTCGTCGAGCGCCGCCCGCACCACGCGCACCACGTCGGCGGGATCGAGCCCGGCCCCCCGCAGCGCCGTCAGCGTCGCCGCGTGCGGCCCCGGCAAGCGCCGGCCCGCCGTGGTGTCCACTCCGGCGATCGTCTGACCGGCAACGGTGCCGCGCCCTGCCGTCCCAGTACTCACAGTGCCTCCTCGGTTAGCACGAGTTCTCGTCCGTCCCAGCGGGCGAGCGTGTGCCAGGGCGTCGCCGAAGCCCCGCCCGCATCCCGCCGCCGGTGGCACCCGCGGCTCTCCGCCCGCCGCAGTGCCCCCGCCGCGATCAGCAGCGACACCGTCCGCAGGTTCGCCGCCTCCACCCCGTCAAGATCAAGATCAAGGCAATCCCGAACGGTCCCGCGTTCCACCTCCCGCCCCCCGCTGAACCGCCCCCCGCGCGCGGCCGACTCTCCGGTCCGACCGAGGACGTCGTCACCAGCCCGCCCCGTCGGCTCGCCCGCGGACGACCAGGCCGGCGCTCCGCTCGCGGTCGGCCTGGCTCCCCACCCGTTCCCGGCCAAACCGCCTGCCTGACCGAGGTCGTCACTGCAAGCCTGCCCGGTCGGCTCGCCCGCGGACGACCGGGGCGGCGCTCCGCTCGCGGTCGGCTTGGCGCCGCAACCGCATGTGGTGGAATCGGCGAAGCTCCCTGCCTCCGCGATGATCCGCAGCAGTTCGCGCAGCCCGTCGGCGTCCCGCATGACTCCCGCGTACCGCGCCATGGCCTGGGCCAGCTCACCCCGGCCAGCCAGCCCCGGTCGTGATCGCGGGTCATCCGCGGCGCTATTTGCCGCGGATGACCCGCGATCATCGGAATCGCCGTCCAACACTGGGGGCAAATCCGGACAGAAGTGGCGTTCCGCTGCCGTGCTTGGGCCGTTTTCCTCCGTTGACCCGCGATCCCGGCCCGAAGCCTCTCCCGGTGACGTCGTGGCCGTCACGAGAACCGGCCCGGTCCCCGTTCTCGCCGGGCCGCCCCCCGTTTCCGCTGGGCGGGCACTGTCGGCCAGGGCCGCACCGCCGGCCAGGGCCGCGGCGATGGCCGTGCCCGTGCGGCGCCCGGCGATGACCGCCTCGGTGACGGAGTTGGAGGCGAGCCGGTTCGCGCCCTGCACGCCGGTGGAGGCGGCCTCGCCGGCCGCGTAGAGTCCGGGAACGCTCGTCCGGCCGTCCAGGTCGGCGCGGATGCCGCCGCAGGAATAGTGCGCGCCGGGTGCGACCGGGATGAGGTCGGTCACCGGGTCGATCCCGTGCTTGCGGCACGCGGCGGTGACGGTCGGGAACCCGTTCTCCAGCGGGTCGCGCCCGAGCGCGGTCGCGTCGAGCCACACGTGCCCGGCCCCGCCGGCCGCGATGACCTCCGCCATCCGGGCGGCGACGACATCGCGGGGCGCCAGGTCGCCGCGCGGGTCGTGGCCCGCCATCAGCGGCGTGCCGTCCAGTTCGCGCAGCACCGCGCCGGCCCCGCGCAGCGCCTCGGTGACCAGCGGGCACTGCCCGCTCGCCCCCGGCAGCCAGAGCACCGTCGGGTGGAACTGCACGAACTCCAGGTCCCTGATCACCGCCCCGGCCCGGGCCGCGAGCGCGATCCCGTCCCCGGTCGCCCCGGCCGGGTTCGACGTGGTGCCGAACGCCTGCCCGAGGCCGCCCGCCGCGATCACCACGGCCCGCGCCGCGACCGCCCCGGGCACCAACCGCCCGTTCGCCCTGATGAAAGCAGCCGCCAGCCCGGCCACCGCCCGCTGGCCCGCGACCCCGCCAGCGTGCTCCGGGCCCGGGCCCGGGCCCGCCAGGGCTACCGGTTCGCGCAGCAGCAGGTCGAGCGCGACCGTGCGGTCCAGGATCTCGATCCCGCTGGCGAGCAGGGCCGCGAGCAGCGCCCGGTGCACCTCGGCTCCGGTCGCGTCGTCGCCGCAGTGCACGATCCGCCGGGCGCTGTGCCCGCCCTCAAGGCGCAGGTCGCTGGTCTCCAGCCGCGCGCCCAGGCCGGCCAGCCAGCCGATCGCGCCCGGTGCGCTCTGCGCGAGCGCGGTCACCACGTCCGGCGCGCACAGCCCGGCCCCCGCCACGACCGTGTCGCGCGCATGCGCCGCGGGCGTGTCGCCCGCCCCGAGCGCCGCCGCGAGCCCCCCTTGCGCGAGCGGCGTCGCCCCGCCCACCAGGTCCTTGGTCACCACGAGCACCCGCAGCCCCCGCGCGGCCGCGGTGAGCGCGACGGCAATCCCGGCCGCCCCCGACCCGACCACGACAAGATCCGCGCTCCGCCGCCACTCCGCCGAGCCTGACTTTCTATCAGTTCTAGCGTCCCCCGCCCACTTCCTATCAATTAGCGTCACTTTTGCGTCCTTTATGTCGGGGTATGTGACACCCGAACTGATAGGAAGTCGCGGGACGGGAGGATCGTTCACCTCCGTCATTTCGCGCGGCAGCCGGGAGACGGCGGCCAGCCCCGCGGACATCAAGCGCCTGCCGGCGCAGAGGATGCCCACGGCGAAGCGGAGGCCGGGGGCGGAGTCAGCCCAGCGGGTGAAGCGGCCCCGAAGACCGGGTCGGCCGGGCCAGCCGGGTCGGTGGCGATCATTGCCTCGACCGCGCGGCGCGCCCGCGCCGCGACCGAAGGCTCCACGCGGACCTCCGTCTGCCCGGTAACCAGGCACCGCTCCAGCGCCGCCGCCGTGATCATCTTCATGTAGTGGCAGGTCGCGTGCGGGTTGACCGGCTCAAAGGAGACGCTCGGGCGCGCCTTGCGCAACTGGTGCAGCATCCCGGTCTCGGTCGCCACGAGCACCTCGGCGGCCGTCG
>DAHWEX010000547.1 GCA_027326205.1 Actinomycetota bacterium | reverse complement strand
ATGATCTTCGCCAGGGTGATACCGCGCTCAGCGGATTCTTCCGTGATGTCCCCGACCTGGGTAACTTCGTCTTGTGAGCCGGTGCTGACTCGCGCTAGCCCGATGCCTAGGCTCATGTCGCGTGCTCCGTTCGCCACGTGCTTACCTTACACCGTGCACACTACCCGGCAACATACGACCCGCTGGTGCTCGCGCACGCGCGGGCGCTGCTCACCTCCTCGCCGCAGGGGCGCACCGCCTACATCCACGCCGACCTGCGCTCGCCGCAGGAGATCCTGTCCGCGTCCGCCGTCCGGGAGGTACTCGACTTCTCGCAGCCGGCCGCGCTCATGCTCGTGGGCGTCCTGCACTTCCTGGAGGACAAGGACGAGCCGCGGCGGGTCATCACCACGCTGCTTGACGCCCTGGCGCCGGGCTCGTACCTCGTCGCCTCGCACCTCAACCCGGAACACGACCGGGTCGGCGGGGTCGCCGGGGTGCGCGCCTACCGGGCCGGCGGGGTCGCCGTCCAGGCGCGTAACTCCCGCGAACTGACCGCGCTCGCGTTCTCCGGCCTTGACCTGGTCCCGCCCGGCGTGGTGTCGGTGTCGGAGTGGCGCCCGGACTCCCCCGCTCCCCGGCCGACCCCCGCCGAGGTCAGCTGCTACGGCGGCGTGGGCCGCAAGCGTTAGGGCCGTACCGCCCGTAGCGGCAACCGGGGGAAGGGGAACCGCGAGAATGTCACCGGAAGCGGCCAGCCTCTCGTAGGCTGTACGGGCTGTGCGGGCCGCCGCGCGGTACTGGCTAGTGATCGCAGGAGCACGATGGGCGTACCCGGCTACCCTGAGGCGCTGCAAGTCCTGAGCCGAGACGCTGGAAGCGACGTGCATCAGGTGCTGGCCGCCGCGTGCGGCACGGTCCCGGCCTGGGACCCGGTCGTGTACCTGGCTGACTTCTCCCGCACGGTGCTGTACCCACTCGACCCGGAGCCGTCGCCGGAGCAGGTGACCGGGACGCTGGCGGGCCGGGCGTTCGCCACCGCTCAGCCGGTCGCCGGGAGCCAGTCGCGGGACGGGCAGCGGATCTGGGTGCCGGTGATGGAACAGGCGGCCTGCACCGGCGTCCTCGCCCTGACCGTGGCCGAGGCCACCGAGCAGGTACTCGCCCAGGCGAAGTTGCTTGGCGTGTTCGCCGGGCTGATCACCGCCGTGGCGGTCCGGGTCAGCGACATCCCGGACCTGCGGCGCCGGGACCGCGCGATGTCGCTGCCGGCGAGCATGCAGTGGGACCTGCTGCCGCCGCTGACCGCGCGCTCGGCCGGCGCGGTGCTCGCCGGAATCCTCGAACCCGCCTACGACATCGCCGGGGACGCGTTCGACTACGCGGTCAACGGCGACGACCTGCACTTCGCGATCCTGGACGGCGTGGGGCACGGCATCGGCTCCACGCTGCTGACCGGGCTGGCGATCGGCGCCTACCGGCACGCCCGCCGCGCCGGGGAACCGCTCCCGGCCACGCACGCCGCGATCGACCAGGCGCTGGCCGGCCACTACGGCGACCTTTCCTTCGCGACCGGGATCATCGCCAGGCTCGGTACCTCTTCCGGGCACCTGGAATGGTCATGCGCCGGGCATCCACCGCCGCTGCTGCTCCGCGGCCGGAAGGTCGTCGCCGAGCTCAGCAGCGATCCGGCACTCCCCTTCGGGCTCGGCACCGCTCCCCCGGAGCCCTCCGCCATCGACCTGGAGCCCGGGGACGCCGTGCTGTGCTACACCGACGGGGTCATCGAGGCCCGCACCCCCGACGGTGAGTTCTTCGGCCTGCAGCGGCTGAGTGACCTGGCCGAGCGGGAAGCCGCCAGCGAGCAGCCCGCCGAAGAACTCATCCGCCGCCTGGTCCTCTCCGTGATCGATCACCAGGCCAGCGCTCTGCGCGACGACGCCACCCTGCTGCTGGTGCAATGGACCGGTCCGCCCGGGTGACGGCACCGGCATCGCGCTGCGACTCGGCGAGCCTGGTGCCCCCGTGGTGCCCCTCAGCGGGGGCGCAAATTGCAGCGGGCCATGCAGGAGCCCGGAAGCCTGGACGCATTCAAACGCGGATCGTATTGTCTTGATTGCAGCCTGTAGATGGCTGCGGCAAACAGGGCCGGAAGCCCCGCGGCCTCCCAGCCCGCCGCGACCGCGGAGAAGCCTATGACGGACACCCTGTCTCGCGACGAACCCGCCGACCTGATCAGCTGCGACCCCCCGGACACCGTGCCCCCCGAGGACGACCCAGGCCAGTCATGGAGTTGCGGGCCGTTCGGCTACTGGCCCGCCTGACCCGGCACCGGGCGGGGCCACCGGATGAGCGGGCCTGCATGAGCAGGCCTGTCCGGGAACGTAAGCCAGCGGCAGGAACGGCGAGGTCAGCGGACCTCACGTGTACTCGCTGCGGTCCAGTCGCACGACGTTGGCGTAGTCGCCGTCCGCTGGCCCGGCGGCGTCGGCGAGCCGGCTGCCGTCCGGCTGCACGAACGGGAAGCCGGCCTCGGAGGCCAGCTTGCGCAGGCGCCGCATCCCGCTGAGGGCCGCGAGCGCCACAGCCACGGCGGCGACGAGGACCGAGCCGCCGAAGACCGCCAGCCCGCCGACTGCGTGCCCCGCGATCACCATGACCATGCCGACCACGAGGGCCACCGGCACGGCTGCCACCAGCAGCAGCACGAGCAGCGTCACGGCGACCATTCTCCTGGCCGGCCTGTCCGGCATCCGCCCCGCGTACCGCCTGGTCATCACGCTCACCTCTCAAGGCCCAGCGCCGTTCCCAGGGCCAGGCCCGCTAAAAACGATATGTCGCGTCCTCTAGGACAACGCGCCGCCCGGCCAGAATCATCCGCGATCCGCCGCTTCCCCGGCCAGGCCCGCGGCCAGGGCCAGGCGGGTCAGGCCGGCGCGTTTCGCACGGTGCCGCGGCCGCGGGGCCCGCGGGTGAGCCGAACTGGACGTGCGGCGGGACCTAGGCCTCTGCCGGGACAGGCGTGATGGTGCTGTCCTGGTAGGGAGAAGGTGAAGGCCATGAGTGCTAACAGGCCCCACAGGCTGTACAGCTACCCGTTCAAGCCGATGGCTCTTACCAGCGAGACCATTGACGCGATGCTGGCGGAGCTAGCCGCCGCACGCGTGGAAACGGACACCGGACCGCGTACGAGCGTTACGCGCGCGGCCGCCTTCGGCCTCCCAGGTCACGGTGACGATCACGGTGACGATAAGGCGGGTACCGTCTGCATCTGCTTCGCCGACGCCAGCGGAGAGGACATAGAGATGGTGCGGATCCCTCATCACGCCGAGGCCGCCGCCGCCGTTGGGTCATGGCGTTCAACAAGGAAGTGGCGCAGCGGGCGCTGACCCTTGCCGCATGAGGCTAGCCGCGGGCCGCCGGCCGGGCGGCCCCGAGGGTAAGGCTCGTTCGCCGCGGGCGCAGCGGGTCATTCCGGTGAGCCGCCTTCGAGGTAATCGAGAAACACCGCCGGCACGCCAAGGACGAACGTGTGCGCATCGTGGGTCATGCGAAGACCGCGGGGAGCCCAGCTGAATTCCCAGTGGTGCACGTCGACCAGGTACGTGATGGTCCTGATCAGCGCCTCTTGTCTCATGTGCTGCGTGATGCCGGGTGAATCGCTCTCAAGCGCGACTTCGTAGGCGAGCCTGTCCAGGTCCAGCTTGCCGAGCCGTTCGATCCTGGCGTCCACCGCCAGCAGCACCGGGGCAAGATACAGGTCGGTTGCGTCGTGGGGCATGGCAGTCATGGGCGTCTCCGTCTTCGGAAGAATCCGTAAGGCCATAGTGCGGGCGCCCCCACTACGGCCGTAGTGCCAAAGGTCCTCCGTTCGTGCGCGCGCGACCAGGTGGCACCTCCGAGAACCGCCGGACCCCGAGGGGCAGGGCCTCAGGTCCCGGCGAGGCGAGGGCGAGCTGGCCGCGCGCCCGGCGTCAGGCCCGGGCGGAGGCCTGATACTTCTCCACGACATCGGCGGGCACGCGGCCCCGGTCCTTGATCTCGAGCCCGTTCTGCCTGGCCCATTCGCGGACCTTGGCGGTGTCGAAGGAGCTCGCGGCGCCGCGGCGGCCGCGGGTCGCGCGCTGACGCTGCGCGCCGCCGACCTTGCGGGCATGGGTGATGTAATTCGTAAGCGCATTGTGCAGCTCGGCGGTGTGCTCGGCGCTGAGGTCGATCTCGTAC
>DAHWEX010000522.1 GCA_027326205.1 Actinomycetota bacterium | reverse complement strand
GAGGGCGATGGCGATGGCCGGCCACAGCACGAGTTGCGGATCGCGGTACATGTTGGAAAAGCCGTCGTTCAGCATGTTTCCCCAGGTGGGGATCGTCAGGTCACCAAGGCCGAGGAAGTCGAGCCCCGCCTGGATCGCGATGGCGATGCCGGCCACGATCGAGGCCTGGATGATGACGGGCGCGCGGACCACGGTCAGGATGTGCCTGGCGATGATGCGGAGGTCGCTCACCCCGCTGACCCGGGCCGCGTCGACGAACAGCTCATGGCGGACCGCGGACACGGCCGCGACCACCAGCCGGTAGAAGGCGGGGGCCAGCAGGACACCGAAGATGATCATGATGGTCCACAGCGAGGGGCCGAGCACGGCGCGGGCCGCGAGCAGCACCACGATGCCGGGCAGCGCCATCAGCACGTTGGTGACCCACGAGGACGCGGACTCGAACCACCTGCCGTAGTACCCGGATATCAGCCCGGCGGTGATGCCGATGGCCGCCGCGACCGCGGTCGCGAGCAGCGCGCCGGCCAGGGTGTAGCGGGCGCCATACAGCAGCCGGGACAGCACGTCGCGGCCGGCCCCGTCGGTGCCGAGCAGGTGGCCGCCGCCCGGGCCCTGCAAGACCGTGATCACGTTAGCCGTGCCGGGGTTGTAGGAGGTGAGCAGCGGGGCGAAGACCGCCGCCGCGGCGATGAGCGCCAGCACGGTGATCGAGAGCAGCCCGAGCGGGTTCCTGAGCATCCGGCGGGCGAGGTGGCCGCGGGCCGCGGCGGTGTCCGGCGATACGTCGGCGGCGGTGCCGATGGACCCGCTGACGGCTTCGGTCATGACAGTCGCGCCTTCGGGTTCAGGAATCCCTGCGCGATGTCGATGACCAGGTTGACCGTGATCACGATCGTTCCGACGGCCACCACCAGGCCCATCACCATGGGAATGTCGCTCTGCGTGGTCGAGGAGACGGAGACCTGGCCGAGGCCGGGGATGCCGAAGACCTCCTCGACGATCACGGCGCCGCCGAGCAGGCCGACGAACGACAGGGCCAGGATGGACAGGGCGGGGCCGCCCGCGTTCCGCAGCACGTGCTTGAACAGCACGCGGTGCTCGGGCAGGCCGCGGCTGCGCAGGGTGCGCACCCAGTCCTGGCGCAGCGCGTCAAGCACCGAGCTGCGCACCTGCTGCGCGACGCCGGCGATGGTGCCGAGCGACAGCGCGATCACCGGCAGCGTCACCGTCTGGATCCAGCCGGAGAACGAGATGCCCGGCGGCACGTAGCCGGTGGGCTTGAACCAGTGGGTGCCGAGCGCGAACGCCCGCACCAGGAAGACGGCCAGCAGGAAGCCGGGCACGGCGAACCCGAGCACGGAGATCACCTGCACCAGCCGGTCCACCCAGCCGCCGCGCAGCGCGGCCCACACGCCGAGCACGGCCGACAGCACCGCGCTCACCACGATCGCGCCGAGGACCAGGGTCAGGGTGACCTCGAGCCGGGTCATGACGGCGGTGGCGACGGGCTGGCTGGTCAGCCAGGAGGCGCCGAAGTTGCCGGTCACGGCGTTGCCGAGCCAGGTGAGGTAACGGGAGAGCAGCGGGGCGTTCAGGCCGAGCTGCGCGTTCTTGGCCGCCACGGTCGCCGCGGTGGCGTCCGGGCCGAGCAGGGTCCTGCCGATGTTGCCGGCGGCCGCGTACAGCAGCAGGAACGCCGCTGTGGCGATGACGAAGAGCTGCAGCACGCCGTGCACGAGGCGGCGCACCGTGAATCTCAGCATGATGACTCCTGGTGTGCGTGTGCGAGGGGGGAGCCGGGCCGCGCCCGCCCGCGGGGGCGGGCCCGGCCGCTGCGCCGTTCGTTAGCTGGGCACGATGTTCCACAGGTAGGGCAGGGCGTTGCCCGCCTGCACCGTGACCTTGGTGTTCTTGTCAGAGACGAAGCTGGACTGCTGGCGGAAGAACGGGGCGAACCAGGCGTTCTGCACCAGGTACGTGTCCAGCCCCTTCATCGCCGCGTCGGCCTGCGCCGTCGAGCCGGTCTGGATGGTCTTGATGTAGCCGTCGACCGCGGGGTTGGCGTCGTGGAAGGGGTTCCACGTGGCGCTCGGCAAGAGAACGAACTGGCTCTCCTGCCAGGCGGTGGGGTCTTCCTGGAGGATGAAGTAGGTGGCCGGGTACTTCGGCGCCAGGATCGCGCTGAAGATCGCGTTGCCGGTGTAGCTGGTGTAGTTCACCTTGATGCCGACGGCGGCCAGTTGCTGGGCGATGATCGCGTAGGTGGACGCGCCGAGCGCCGCGGCCTCGGGCATGTTGAGCGTGAAGCCGTTCGGGTAACCCGCCTGGGCGAGCAGTTGCCTGGCCTTGGCCGGGTCATAGGTGTAGTAGGAGTCGAGGGAGCTCGAGTAGCCCGGGGAGTACGTCGGGAAGATCTGCGTGGTGACGCTCCCGTAGCCGTCGCCCAGCGCCTTGAGCAGGGCCGGGCGGTCGAAGGCGTAGTTGATCGCCTGGCGCACCTTCACGCTGGCCAGCGGCTTGGCCATCGACCCGTCGCGGTCGAGCAGCAGCAGCCCGGTCCAGTTGAGCTGCAGCGGCCACACGGTGAAGCCGGCGTTCTGGATCTGGGTGAGCGCGGTGTTGTCGAACGTGTTGGCCGCGTTGACCTGGCCGCCCTGGATCGCGTCGAGTTCGGCGGCCGGGGTGCTGTACACGTTCATCACGAGCTTGGCGTAGTGCTGCTGCGCCTTGTTCCAGTAGCCGGGGTTGGCGGTGAAAACGTAGGTGCTGCCGGGGATGGTGGCCGAGGAGTCGAGCTCGTAGGGACCGGAGCCGACCGGCGTGGTCTTGGCCGTGGCGGTGGTGAACGCCTTCGGGCTCTCCTGCAGGCCGGCGTTCTGGGTCAGGTACACGAGGAACGCGGGGTCCTGCTGCTTCAGCGTGATGACCAGCTTGGTCGGGCCGGCCGCGGTGGCCGACGCCATGTTGACCAGGTCGGAGGCGTTGTTGGAGGTTCCCTTCTGGAACGCCTCGAGGTTCGCCGCCGCGGTGGTCGCGTCGAACGCGGTCCCGTCGGTGAACTTGACGCCGGTCCGGAGGGTGAGGGTGAGCACGGTCTTGGCCGCGTTGTAGGACCAGGCCGTGGCCAGGTCCGGCTCGATCGTCCCGGACGGCGATGCCTGCAGCAGGGTGTCGTAGACCGCCTGGCCGTAGGGGGACTCGTTGGCCCAGTTCATGTCGGGGGCTTCGAAGGTGGTCGCGGGTACCAGCAGGCCCAGGGTCAGTGTCCCGCCGCTGTTGACGCTGCCGGTTGCGCCGCCGCCGCTGCTGGTGCCACCTGCGCTGCCTGAGGCGCCCGCGGTGCAGGCGGTCAGCGCGAGAGCTAGCGAGGCGAGGGCGGCGGCCCCGTAGGCCGCCTTCTTTATTCTTCGCACCGGGGAGTTCCTTTCGCGTTCGCACGTCCCGCGACGGGACGGCTTGTGGGTTACCATAAATTAAAAACCGACCGACTACTAGGTAGGTTTTTGATCCGGCTAAAATCTGGCAGGTGACAATGGGTGGGCGGGCGCGCGGCGAGTACGCCAAGTCTGCGGAGCGACGCCAGCAGATCGTGGACGCGGCCGCCGAGGTCTTCTCCTGCGCCGGCTACCGCAAGGGGTCGCTCCGC
>DAHWEX010000514.1 GCA_027326205.1 Actinomycetota bacterium | reverse complement strand
GCCTACAAGAGAGGACACCACGATGAAGCAGGTGCAGCTCGGCGGTCTCACCGTCTCCGCCGAGGGCCTCGGCTGCATGGGCATGAGCTCGGTCTACGGCGCAGCCGGCTGGGACGAGTCCGTCGCTACTATCCGGCGGGCCCTCGATCTAGGGGTCACCTTGATCGACACCGCCAACGCCTACGGTGCCGGCCACAACGAGGTCCTCGTCGGCCGTGCCATCGCCGGCCGACGCGACGAGGCACAGCTCGCCACTAAGGTCGGCATGGACTTCACCACCGGGCGTGGCAAGGTCGTCATCAGGAACGACCCCGACTACATCAAGGCCGCCGCGGACGCGTCGCTGCTGCGTTTCGGCACCGATCGCATTGACCTGTATTACCTGCACCGGGTCAGTCCCGACGTGCCGCTGGATGATTCCGTTGGCGCACTCGCCGACCTTGTCGCCGAAGGCAAGGTCCGGCACATCGGGCTGTCGGAGGTGACTGGCGAGCAGTTGCGGGCCGCCCACGCGATCCATCCAGTCGCCGCCGTGCAAAGCGAGTACTCGCTGTGGACGCGCGACCCGGAGACGGTCGTCGCTGACGCCGCCCGCGACCTCGGGGTCGGGCTGGTCGCCTACTCACCACTCGGGCGAGGATTCCTCACTGGGACCGTCGATCCCGCCACTCTGGCCGCCAGCGACGGCCGGCGGCATCTCCCGCGGTTCACCGACAGCGCAGCACTGGCGAACCGGGCCATCACCGACGCGGTGCGGAAGGTCGCCGAGGTAAGAGGGGCCTCCGCTGGGCAGGTCGCCATCGCATGGGCCTTCGCCCAAGGCGGCAGGCTCGGCATCCCGGTCATCCCGATCCCGGGCACCAAGCGCGTGAAATGGATTGAGCAGAACGCCGCCGCCCTTGACCTGGAGCTCACCCCGGGCGACCTCGGCGCCCTGGAACCGCTCGCGGCCCAGGTTGTCGGCGCCCGGTACTGAAAGGTCACCTGGCATGAGCATCATCAACCCAGCCTCCCGCCCCGCACCGCTGATCCCACCCGGGCGCGGCTGTGGTGACCGGCGGCTGAAGCGTCGGTACTGCCCAGCTAACCAATGCCGATAGCAGCGCGTACCGCACCGCTCAGTCGGCCGCGCGCGGCGCAGCCAGGGGAGTGCGTTTCAGGTCTGGCTAGGACGTTTTCGTATGGCCGGCGTCGGAGTGGGAGCGGCGCGAGGCCGGCATCGCGGGCAAGTGGCGGACCTGTCGCCGCGCCTGGACGAGCGGTCGCGGCGGCTGTGGCTGGGCACCGAGGCGAGGCACCTGGGCTACGGCGGGATCAGGTTCGTGGCGGCGGCCACGGGCGCGGCGATCGAGACAGTTCGCGGCGGGGTCGCCGACCTGGGCAAGGACCCGGACGATCAGCAGCAGGCGATCGCCGGTTCGGTTATCCACCGGTGCTTCCCGCCGCTTGGTGCACGTGGCGGACCGCGCCGGCCGGTCTGCGGGCGGATTCCGCCTGCTAGGGACCCGCAGCGGTAACTCAGCGCGATCGGGACCTGAGCAGTTTGTCGAGTTGCAGGGCCACGGGGTCGTGCTGGCCGGCGACGAGGAATACGGCCGCAAGGGCCTTGGCGCCGAAGGGAACCATCTCGTCGCCGCGGTCCGGATCGGCGCCACGTTCCATGAGCAAGCCGACCACCTCCGGCTGCTGACCCATGACCGCCCAGACCAGGCCGGTCCGCCCGAACCAGGGCGCGACGTCGGGGTTCAGGCCGCGGTCGAGGAACCAGCGCACCACCTCGGTCCGGCCGTGCATGCAGGCGCAGACGAAGGCTTCGGCCATGGTCTGCTCCGGATCGTCGGACACCGGTTTCCGGCCTGGGAACGGGAAGAAGCTGGCGGGGTTGGGGCGCGGCAGCGCGGCGTCGGGCCGCAGCCTGCCATCCGCATCGAAGCAGGCCCGGACGAGATCCAGCCGGCCGCACGCGGCATAGGTCCACAGCGCCCGCGGGACGATGCCGTGCCCGGCGAGCAGGTCGACGATCCGAGTGCTGATGAAGTAGATGGCGGTCTCCAGCGGCGTGATGCCGTCCGTCCGGGCGCCGGGGTCGGCGCCGGCGTCGAGCAGCAGCCGCACATACTCCACCCGGCCGGCGCGGACGGCCCGGGGCAGCGGGAGGTCCAGGCTGGTGGCCTTGCCGATCAGCACATCGACGGCGGCACGGGGCACGCCGAGTCCCTCGCCGAGCGTGGTACCGAGTAGCTCCCGCATGCCGAGCATCTGCAGCAAGGTGTCGGCCTGCCCGGGGGTCAGCTGGGCCAGCCGGGCGGTGTCGCCGGCTAGCAGGGCTTCGGCCTCCGGGCGCCTGCGCCGCCACCTCTCCTCGCGTTCGGCCTCATCGCGCTGGTATTTCTCGGCGCCCACCACGAGGTCCCGCCAGGTCGGGAAGCCGAGTTCCCGGGCGATGATCAGCCGCGCGTCGCGCAGCTCGGCGGCGGAGGCGTCGGTGGCAGCGGCGTACCTGGGCACATAGGTCCGCAGCCGTTGCAGCGCGCCCGGGTCGCCGCGGCGCAGCTCGGTGAGCAGGGAATCGGCGAATGAGGCATAGGTGTTTGCCCCTTGCCACCACAGGCGGGAGACCGGCCGGTCGCCGGTGGCGCGCTGGCTCGCGATGTCCGCCCGGAACTCGGCCCAGGTCCGGAATCCGTGTTCCTGGGCCAAGACGAACTGGGCGTCGCTGAGCAGGAACCGCCCGGCGGCCCGGTCACCCAGCACCCCGGCCACCCGGTCCCGGGCGGCGGCATCCCCCGCCTCGTACGAGCGCAGCAGGTGCTTGGCCTGCTTGCGGTAGTACTCCAGATCCGGATGAGCCGGCAGCTCGAAATGACGATCAGGCATCACGACCTCCTCCGTCGCCGAGGTCCGCTCGCCCGGCCGGAAAGAGGCTGGTCTTGCCCGGTGCGATGAAATTGATGCTCGAGGTGGGAAAATCCCTGCCCGCGGACTGGCAGCGCCCTCGCACGCTCCATTCACACTAGCGACCGGCTCTGTGCACAGCAACCTCCACAAGGATCGTGCACGCTGGCCACCTCGACATCGTGCCAGAGTTGGCCGACAACCGCGCTGGACCTGGCCAGCACTCTCACGAGCGGAATCTGGCCCTTCCGGCTATTCAAGTGCGCACTAACCTGTCACAAGTCAGGTCCCACGCCTGCCCTCGCCGCCCGCCTGCCGCCTCGCCCACCCGCCCTCACCTGGCCGCAAGCCCTCGCGGGACCGAGCTGGCACGGGCCTGCTGGCACGGACCAGAGGGTCAGTACCTGATGGGTGC
>DAHWEX010000513.1 GCA_027326205.1 Actinomycetota bacterium | reverse complement strand
ACCGTCCCGCCGGATCTTTGCCCGACCGTGGGCACACCCCGGCGGCCAAAGCAATGGCGCCCACCGAGAACAGCCAGCCGCAGGTTTTGACTTGAGGTCCTCGACTTGAGGCCCGTGGACCTCAAGTCAGCCCCAGGCGTTCACGACATCGCCAGGCGAACCGCGTCGGCCAGTTGGCCCGCGACCTGCTCGGCGAGATCGGCCTGGCGCGTCTCGACCATGACCCGGATGACCGGCTCGGTGCCGCTCGGACGGAGCAGGACGCGGCCGGCGTCGCCCAGCGTGGCCTTGGCGACGTTCACCGCCTCGGCGAGGGTCGGGTCGGCCATTGCCCGCTCTATGTTGCCCCGGACGTTGATCAGCACCTGCGGGTACCTGGTCATCATCTTCCTGGCGGCGGACACCGGGATGCCGATGCTGTTCACCGCGGAGAGCAGGTGCAGGCCGGTCAGGATCCCGTCTCCGGTGGTCGCGTGCCCCAGCTGGATGATGTGCCCGGACTGCTCGCCGCCGAGGATGTAGCCGCCGTCCCGCATCGCCGCGTAGACGTGCTTGTCGCCGACCGGGGTCTCGATGACCTTGATGCCCGACTCGCGCATCGCATCGTGGAACCCGAGGTTGGACATCACGGTCACCACGACCGTGTCGCCGACGAGCCGGTTGCCCCGCTTGAGCTGCGCCGCGAGCACCGTGAGGATCTGGTCGCCGTCGAGTTGCTCGCCGTCGCCGTCGATCGCGAGGCAGCGGTCCGCGTCACCGTCGAAGGCGAGGCCGGCGTCGGCACCGTGCTCGGTGACCGCGGCGGCCAGCGTGCCCAGGTGAGTGGACCCGACACCTGCGTTGATGTTCAGGCCGTCCGGCGCGGCACCGATCGCGATGACCTCGGCGCCCGCCCGGCGCAGTGCGCGCGGGCCGATGCTGTACGCGGCGCCGTGCGCGCAGTCCACGACCACCCGCAGGCCCTGCAGCGGCGGTTGCCCGCCCGCGCCCAGCGGCAGGCTGGCGAGCAGGTGGTCGAGGTAGGTCTCGTTGGCGGAGTAGGCATCGGTGACCCGGCCGAAGCCCGAGGCGGACAGGGGCGCCGGGGTGGCCGGCCCGCCACCGTCGCGACCCGCGCGCAGCCGGCCCTCGATCGCGTCTTCGGTCTCGTCCGGCAGCTTGACGCCCGCCCGGCCGAAGAACTTGATCCCGTTGTCGGCAGCGGGATTATGGCTCGCGGACAGCACAACGCCGAAGTCGGCATTGAGCGCCCCGGTGAGGAAGGCGACGCCGGGGGTGGGAATCACGCCAAGCCGGAGTACGTCCACCCCGGAACTCGCGAGGCCCGCGACGACGGCCGCTTCAAGGAAGTCACCGGAGGCCCTGGAGTCACGTCCGATGACGGCGACGGGGCGGCGCCCGAGACCAGAAGCGGCCGCGGCGGGTGCCAAGACTGGCACTGCCGCGACCGCAAGGTCCAGCGCGAGCTGGGCAGTCAGATCAACCCCAGCAACCCCGCGAACACCGTCAGTTCCGAAAATTCGGCCCATGTCGGTAGCTCTGGGTGTGGCAGCCGACGACTAGCGCTTGGAGTACTGAGGAGCCTTACGGGCCTTCTTGAGGCCGTACTTCTTCCGCTCGGTCGCCCGGGCGTCCCGGGTGAGGAAGCCAGCCTTCTTCAGCGGCGGGCGGTTCTCCGGGTCGACCAGCGTCAGGGCACGCGCCACGCCGAGCCGCAGTGCCCCGGCCTGACCCGAGACGCCGCCGCCGCCGATGCGCGCGATCACGTCGAACTTGCCCTCGGCACCAAGCGTCACGAACGGCTCGCTGACGATCTGCTGGTGCACCTTGTTCGGGAAGTACGACTCGAGCGTCCGGCCGTTGATCTTCCACTGGCCGGTGCCGGGCACGATGCGCACCCGGGCAATGGCCTCCTTGCGGCGGCCGAGGCCGTTGGCGTGACCGGTGATCACCGGGCGACGCGCAGCGCGCGGGGCAGCGGCCTCCGGGGACTCGGTGGTGTACTCCGACGGAGCGGCTTCCTCGCCGTCGGAGTCATCCTCGGCTGCGGTGTACTCCGGGTCGAAGTATGCCGTCTCGTCTGCGGGCGTCTCTACGCCAGTGGGCTCGGCCACGTTGCTATTCCTCACGCTTCCTTGCGGCGCTACTGGGAAATCTGCCGGAGTTCGTACGGCTGCGGCTGCTGCGCCTGGTGCGGGTGTACCGGGCCCGCGTAGACCTTCAGCTTGCCGAGCGTCTTGCGGCCGAGGGAGTTCTTGGGGAGCATCCCCTTAACCGCCTTCTCGACCGCGCGCTCCGGGTGCTTGGCCATAAGGTCCGCGTAGCTGACCGCGCGGAGACCGCCCGGGTAGCCGGAGTGCCGGTAGGCCTTCTTGTCTTCCAGCTTCGCCCCGCTGAGCGAGATCTTGTCCGCGTTGATCACGATGACGAAGTCACCAGTGTCGACGTGCGGAGCGAAGATGGGCTTGTGCTTGCCCCGCAGTAGCACCGCCACATGGCTGGCTAGGCGGCCAAGCACGACGTCGGTGGCGTCGATGACATGCCACTGACGCGTGATGTCACTGTCCTTCGGGCTGAAAGTGCGCACAGTCGTTTAGCCTTCGCATGTGGTTCGTGATCCTCAAGACCCTGCTGTCGGAAGATCCAGGTGCTGGGTCGGCGCAGCCGGAAAATGCTGCTCGTCGCGGATGACGCCAATGCAGCATACTCGAATCCGCGCCCGCTGCCAATCAGGGCGTGGGGGTCGCCCCCCACACGAAGCAAAACGACTGGGAAGGTGACCGAGACCACCGAACCGCGTCCTGCCTTAGTGCGCGCAGACTCTCCTGCCGTGTATCACCCTAGCTTACCGCACCGTGGAAGCTCCCGAACCCATGCGAGCCCATGTCACACCAGGCTTAAAAAGCACATCTGGGCATGTTGGAACTGGTGCGGACGCTACTCTCGATGATATGGGATACCGAGGTGAGGACGTTCCCTCCGCGCACGGGGACCGGGGGCGCCAACAGCCTTGGCAACCGTCGCCCGGGACGGCACCGGGAAGCGCGGGGGCTGCCCGGGACGGTAGGTCACGAGCCTACAGCGGGGACGACGGCGGCTACGGCTACGGTCCAGACGGCGGATTCCCCGGTCAAGGTCAGCAGGGGCAGGCGCCGCAGGGCGGCCAGTACGGGGACCCCTATGCGCAGGCACCATACGGGGAGGGCCAGGCCGACTACGGTGACGGCCCGCAGGGTTACTCCCGCGACGGCTACGGGTACGACCAGACCGCCGGGTACGGGCAGCCGCCCGGCTACGACCAGACCGCCGGGTACGGGCAGCCGCCCGGCTACGACGACCGGTCCGCGCCCGGCTACGGCTCCGGCGGCGGCTACCAGGAACCGAACCCCGGCTACGGCCGGCCCGGCGGCTACCCGACGCCTCCCGGCGACGGGTACGCCTCCCCGCCAGGCGGCGGCAGCGGCGCCTACCCAACAATCCAGGGCAACGGCGGCAGCGGCGCCTACCCGACCCGCAGCGGCGCCTACCCAACGCGCCAGGGCAACGGCGCCAGCGGCGCCTACCCGACAATCCAGGGCAGCGGGGCTTACCCGACGCAGCCCGGGGGAACTGGCGGCTACCCGGCAGCGGACGCGGGCAACGACTGGTACGGCGGGCAGCCCGCCGCCGCGAAGGGCGCAAGCTTCGCGGACACCGGCACCTACGCGCTCAACGGGCGGGTCATCGACGAATACGGCACCGGCCCGCAGGGCACGATGCGCGACCCGGTGCGCGGGTACCCGCCCGGCCCCGGCCAGCGCGGCAGCGGCCCGATGCCCTCGTCGCCAGCGCCGCGCCTGGCGCTGCCCGCCCCGCCGGCCACTCCGCCGTCCGTAGCGGAAACCCGGCAGCAGGCGCGGCTCGACGAACCGCCGACCCGGCCAGGTCGCGCGCCGACCGGCAGCTTCCGGGGCGCCGTGAGCGGCGAGTTCCAGCAGGCACCAGGCGGCGGCCCCGGCGGAACCCCAACCGGCGGCTTCAGCCGGTCCCCAACCGGCGGCTTCGGCGGATCCCCGCCCGGCAGCGCCCGGGGACCCGCGACGGGTGGCTTCCCGGGATCCGCCGACCGCGACACGTTCGGCAGCCCCGGTGGACGCGACGATTACCAGGAAGAGTTCCACGAACTCGGCGAGGCCGACGACGCTTACCAGGATCACGTCGACGGTCCGGCGCGCCCCCGCGCGTCCGGCGGTGGCGGCCGCGGCTCCGGCAAGGCCGGACACGGCGGGTCTCCCCGCGGCGGCAAGCGCCTGCTGTACGCCGCGCTCGGGGTGGTCGCTGTCGGCATCATCGGCGCCGCGGCCTACGTCTTCGTGCTCCAGCCGAGTTCGCCGTCGGGCAACGCGGTCGCGGCGGGCCCGCTGCCAACCGGCAGCGCGCAGCCGTCGATGCAGGCCTGCCAGCAGGCACTCGGCACGTACTGCCACATCTCGACGGCCGCGGACGACCCCAAGCCGCTCACGGCGGCCGAGCTCTACCCACCCGCGGTGACCGACGAAAAGGACAAGTCCTCGTACTCGCTGGTGTCCACGAAGGTGGACACGAAATGCGCGAGCGCGGTAATCGGCGCGAACCTCATCAAGGCCCTGCAAACCGGCAAGTGCACGCAGGTGGTCCGCGGCAGCTACGTCTCGAGCGACAACAAGATCATGGGCACGATCGGCGTGGTCAACCTGGACAGCACGAACGAGGCACACTACGCCGGGCGGGATGTCGGCCAGAACGACTTCATCGCCCCGCTTACGTCCGCCAAGGGAGTAGCTAGCAAGCTCGGCAACGGCGAGGGCGTGGTCGAGGCGGAATTCAAGGGCCACTACCTGATCTTGACCTGGTCCGAGTACGTCAACGGAACCGCGCCGACCACCAAGGCACAGGACGCGCAACTGGAGCAGTTCAGCAGCGACCTCGTGAACGACACGGCTAACGTCGCGCTCACCCAGCGGATGGTTACACGCGCCGGCCACCGCGGGTGCCACGTCTTAAGCCGGCAGAGACAACTTCACGGTCCATACCTCCGGCTTTGGCCTCAGGTCTCAACCGCAAGATCAAGACCTGCAAGATCAAGACCTGCGGGTGGCTGTCTTCTGTGGGGTGCTATTGCTTTGGCGGCCGGGGTGTTCGCACGGTCGGGCAAAGATCCGGCGGGACGGTCGGCTTCGCACAACCCGCTCCGCCGAACGTCCCGGCGGATCTTCGGCCCGCCCACGCGCCCGCTGCGCGGGGCGCGGAAGTCAAGGTCAAGGTCAAGGTCAAGGTCTAAGGCAAGGTCAAGATCGGGTCAAGGTCAAGGTCAAGATCGGGTCGAGGTCGAAGACGGGTCAGGACCGAAGGCATGAGCCCAGGCGGGCTGCTTAGGCGGGGCGCTTAGGCTGGGGGGCTGCTGGGACGCGGACGCGGCGGGTTAGCTCGGCGCGGGCTGCTAGCTGGCCGGGGGGCGGGTAGCCGACCTCCTCTAGGGACAGGCCGTGCGGCGGGACGACGCGCACGGCAGGGTCGCGTGCCGCCGTGGCTAGCACTTGCGCGGGCCAGGATGGCGGGCGGCTGCCCTCTCCGACGGGGAGGAGCGCGCCGACTAGGGCGCGGACCATGTTGTGGCAGAAGGCATCCGCTAGCACGCAGCCGACGACGACACCGTCGGTGTCCCGCTCCCAGGACAGTCGCCGCAGCGCCCTGACCGTTGTCGCGCCCTCTCGCTTGCGGCAAAAGGCGGCGAAGTCATGCTCCCCGAGCAGCAGCGCCGCGGCCTCGTTCATGGCGTCGAGGTCCAGGGGGCGCTGGTTCCAGAGCGTGTCGAACCGGCGCAGCGGATCCGCGGCCGCCGGATTGTCGGCGATCCGGTAGGCATACCGCCGCCATAGGGCCGAGAACCGGGCATCAAAGCCCTGAGGGGCGGGGACCACCGAGCGCACGCGCAGGTCGGGTGGCAGGGCCCGGGACAGGCGGCGCAGGACCGCGTCCGCGTGCGTCGCCCAGGCGTCGGCGGGCAGGTCAGCGTGGGCGACCTGCCCGCGCGCGTGGACACCGGAATCGGTCCGGCCGGCCACGGTCAGCCGCACCGGGCCGGGGAGCCGGAACACATGCCCGAGCGTCTCGGAGAGTACCCCTTCGACCGTCCGCCGCCCGGGCTGCGCCGCCCACCCCGAGAACCCGGCCCCGTCATAGGAGAGGTCGACCCTGAGCCTCAGCGGCGGTTCCTCATCCACAGCGACCTCCTATCCGACCGTCACGGGCTCGGCCTCGACCTAAGCGGGGAGAAAAGCGAAACGGGCAGCCCACATGTTCGTGGGCTGCCCGTTCGTCACGCAAGAGCGAGAAGCGTCAGGCCTCCGGCTCGGCCTCGGCCTCCGCGCCAGCCTCGGCCTCGGAGTCGGCCTCCGGGGCTTCGGTGTCCTCGGACTCGTTGAGGTCCTCCGCTCCGTGCGCGCCGGCCAGGTCGGCCGCGGCCTCCGCGTCGGCGGCGGCCTCCGCCTCGACGGCAGCCTCCGCGACAGCCGCCGGCACGGCCGGGGCGGCGGCGGGCCGACGGGTACGGCGGCGGGCACGGCTCGTGCCAGCCTCGTCCTGAACCAGCTCGATCACGGCCATCGGGGCGGCGTCACCCTTGCGGTGGCCGATCTTCGTGATCCGGGTGTAGCCGCCGGGACGGTCGGCCATGGCCGGGCCGATCTCGGCGAACAGGTTGTGGACGATGCCCTTGTCCTTGATCACGGTCAGCACCTGGCGGCGAGCGTGCATGTCACCGCGCTTGGCAAAGGTGATCAGCTTCTCCGCGTACGGGCGCAACCGACGCGCCCGTGCCTCGGTCGTGGTGATCTTCCCGTGCTCGAAGAGAGAGGTGGCCAGGTTCGCCAGAATGTGCTTCTGGTGAGCCGGGCTGCCACCCATCCGGGCACCCTTGGTAGGCGTGGGCATTGAAACCCTTTCTGTAGCGCCAGCGCCGATCAGTACTTGCTAGTACTGCTCGGTCTCGACGTAGCTCTCATCTTCATCGCCGGAGAACGAGTCCACGGCACTGCTCGGGTCGAACCCGGGCGGGGAGTCCTTCAGCGACAGGCCCATGTCCACGAGCTTCTGCTTGACTTCCTCGATCGACTTGGCGCCGAAGTTACGGATGTCGAGCAGGTCCTGCTCGCTGCGCGCGACGAGCTCGCCCACGGTGTGGATGCCTTCGCGCTTGAGGCAGTTGTAGGACCGGACCGTCAGGTTCAGGTCCTCGATCGGCAGCGCCAGGTCCTGCGCCAGGGCGGCGTCGCTCGGCGACGGGCCGATGTCAATGCCTTCGGCGTCGACGTTCAGCTCGCGGGCCAGGCCGAACAGCTCGGTCAGCGTCTTGCCGGCGCTGGCCACCGCGTCACGGGGACGCATGCACTGCTTGGTCTCGACATCCAGGATGAGCCGGTCGAAGTCGGTGCGCTGCTCAACTCGGGTGGCCTCGACCTTGTAGGTCACGCGGAGCACCGGCGAGTAGATGGAGTCGACCGGGATCCGGCCGATCTCCTGCCCCGGCTGCTTGTTCTGCGTCGCGGAGACGTAACCGCGGCCGCGCTCGACCGTGAGCTCCATCTCCAGCTTGCCCTTGCTGTTCAGCGTGGCGATGTGCAGGTCGGGGTTGTGCACCTCGACGCCCGCCGGAGGCGCGATGTCCGCCGCGGTGACCGCACCGGGACCCTGCTTGCGCAGGTACATCACGACCGGCTCGTCGTGCTCCGAGGAGACGACCAGCTGCTTGAGGTTGAGGATGATGTCGGTGACATCCTCCTTGACCCCGGGCACGGTGGTGAACTCGTGCAGCACACCCTCGATGCGGATCGAGGTGACCGCCGCCCCCGGGATGGAGGACAGCAGCGTGCGGCGGAGCGAGTTGCCGATCGTGTAGCCGAAGTCCGGCTCGAGCGGCTCGATCGTGAACTTAGACCGGTAGTCACCGATCTGCTCCTCCCCGAGGGAGGGGCGCTGTGCGATGAGCATTGCACTTTCCTTTCCGCAGGACCGCTATATGACCTGCGACAGGTGGCGGGGGCGACGGTCGCCCCCGCCCGAAGCTTTACTTCGAGTAGTACTCGACGATCAGCTGCTCTTGGACCTGGGTGTCGATCTGAGCCCGGGCCGGGAGCTGGTGGACGAGGATGCGCATCTGGTCGGGCATGACCTCGAGCCAGGCGGGAACCGTCTTCTCGCCCGCCACTGCCCGCGCGATGACCATCGGGGTCAGCTCAAGGGACTTGGCCGTGACCTCGATGACGTCGTTCTCGGTCACCCGGTAGGACGGGATGTCCACCCGGTGGCCGTTGACGAGCAGGTGACCGTGCTTGACCAACTGGCGGGCCGCGTCCCGGCTAGGGGCGAAGCCGGCGCGGTAGACGACGTTGTCGAGGCGGCTCTCCAGGATCTGGAGCAGCGTCTCGCCGGTACGACCGGACTTGCCCGCAG
Organism: Actinomycetota bacterium; assembly: GCA_027326205.1. Classification (GTDB taxonomy): domain Bacteria; phylum Actinomycetota; class Actinomycetes; order Streptosporangiales; family Streptosporangiaceae; genus Trebonia. Next base: position 5,512 of record DAHWEX010000513.1, on the reverse strand, counting down.
CCTCGACGTAGTAGCCCTGGAACTGCTTCTCAAGCACGCCGTAGATGCGGCGGGCCTTCTGCTTCTCGCGGATCTGCAGCAGGTACTCGCTGTCCTTCTGGCGGATCCGGCCGTGCTCACCCGGCGGGTAGGGGCGGATCTCGATCGGGCACTTCGGCGAGTCGCACTTGGAGCCCTTGAGGAAAAGCTTGACCTTCTCACGGCGGCACAGCTTGCAGTCCGCCCCGGTGTAACGAGCCATCGTTCAATCTCTCCTCAGACGCGCCGGCGCTTCGGCGGGCGGCAGCCATTGTGCGGAACGGGGGTGACGTCCTGGATGGAGCCGACCTCAAGGCCGGTCGCCTGCAGCGACCGGATGGCGGTCTCCCGGCCGGAACCCGGCCCCTTGACGAAGACGTCAACCTTGCGCATGCCGTGCTCCATGGCACGGCGCGCGGCGGCTTCCGCGGCCTGCTGCGCGGCGTACGGCGTCGACTTGCGCGAACCCTTGAACCCGACCTGGCCGGAGGACGCCCACGAGATCACGGCGCCGCTCGGGTCGGTAATGGAGACGATGGTGTTGTTGAACGTAGACCGGATGTGGGCGTGCCCGTGGGCTACGTTCTTCCGCTCCTTGCGGCGCACCTTCTTGGCTGCGCCCTGCTGGCTGCTCTTGCGAGGCGGCATCTGCTTCCTGATTCCTTAGGAGGTGATCGATCCCGGGTGCAACCTTGTTCTTTTTGCCGCTGCCCTCAGGCTTTACCTGGCCAGGTCCATCAAAAAGAACGAGGTTGGGGATTACTTCTTCCCGACCTTCTTCTTGCCGGCGACGGTCTTCTTCTTGCCCTTGCGGGTACGCGCGTTGGTCTGCGTCCGCTGACCGTGCACCGGCAGGCCCTTGCGGTGCCTAATGCCCTGGTAGCAGCCGATCTCGATCTTGCGGCGGATGTCAGCGGCGACTTCGCGGCGAAGGTCGCCCTCGACCTGGTAGTTCGCGTCGATCCACTCGCGCAGCTTCTGCAGGTCGTCGTCAGAAAGAGCGTGGACCCGGGTGTCACCGCTCACGCCGGTGGCGGTGAGCGTCTCGGCGGCACGCGTGCGGCCGATGCCGTAGATGTACGTCAGCGCGATCTCAAGCCGCTTCTCACGCGGTAGGTCAACGCCAGAGAGACGTGCCATATTAGGGCAGTTCTCCTTCGTGTGGTGGAGGTCCTCCGCACCGCTTCCCCGCCCCTGCCCGAGGCGAGCCCCGGCCTCCAACCGGGGGTAACGGCCGATAAGGCCGCGTGCGGTGCGCGCATTGCTTGCTTATTCGGTTGTGTGGCTAACAGACGCTTCTGGTGCGCTACTTAACCCTGGCGCTGCTTGTGCCGGGGGTCTGAGCAGATCACCATGACGCGGCCGTGGCGGCGGATGATCCGGCACTTGCTGCAGATCTTCTTGACGCTCGGCTTGACCTTCACGGCAAACTTCTTCCTGATGGTGGTGTGGGGCGCTGTCCCCCCACACGAGCTCCGGGCCTCCCCCGCGCTGCGCGCGAAGCGCGCATCGGAGAGTGTGGAAGGTCATCCCCCCACATGGTATTGCGGGCTACCGGGAAGCTGACCATAGGTCAGCGACCAGCGCGGCCCGCCACGGCCGTTACTTGTACCGGTAAACGATGCGACCGCGGCTCAGGTCATAGGGGCTGAGCTCAACGACCACCCGGTCATCCGGCAGGATACGGATGTAGTGCATCCGCATCTTTCCGCTGATGTGGGCGAGTACCTTGTGCCCGTTGTCCAGCTCCACCCTGAAGAAGGCGTTGGGCAACGTCTCCACGACCGTGCCTTCGATCTCGATGGCGCCGTCTTTCTTGGGCATATCCTCCGCGCTTCGTCTTGCGTAGTCTCTATCGGGGGTGCGGGGGTTGCCCCCCGCACGATACAAAATGTCTGGCAGGTGGCCTGAGGCCACCGAACAGCATCTTGCCTCGTTGGTTTCACGGCTGTTCGCAGCAGCCCAGGCGAGAAAACGCCGGGCCGGACGTGACATACTCCCCCGTGAGAGCCGTGCTACTGAATGGCACAGCACCAGACGGAAAGCCAGCCGACGGGCCGCAGCAGAGTCTACTGCACCCCTCCCGCGAATGCGAACCTGCAGCATAACACCATGACCGCGCGCCCTATTCCCCGGACGATCACCCAGGGAAACCGCTAGGCCGCGCGGCTAAGCGTCCATGCCGCTGCTGCCAGGATACCCGACCATGGCCGCTTCGCGGACGGTAAGCCCGTGACCAGGACGGGTAACAGAACTCGGGGGTCAGACGCTGTCGGCGCGAAACCCCGTGCACCGAGGTACGGGGTCGAGCGGGAGGCAGACCCATGCGCAAGCTCCGCACGCGGATCCTTGTCGGTGCCGCGGTCGCGACATTCGCGGGCACCGCCGCGTTCGCGGCCGTGAGCGCGACCGAGAGCGCCACAGCGGCGAATACGGTCGCGCTGACCACCACGAACGCCGCTGGCGCGAACATCGTGACAGCGTCCAAGGCCGACACCACCCTGTCCGTCAAGGTAGGCAAGTCCACGGTCGCGGCCGGCCGCCTTGACGTCATCACCGGGACGCTGACGACGGGCAGCGACCCGTCCGGCCGCAGGATCGTCGAGCTCTACCGGTACGACAGCAAGACCAGTAAGTGGATCCCGGCGCGCGTGAACCTCACCCGTAAGGGAGGCGTCGTTCGGTTCCGGGTCAGGCCGCTCGCCACCGCCAAGTACGAGCTGGTCTATCACGGCAGCCCCAAGCTGGCCGCGTCGCACAGCAGCACCGTTACAATCACGGTCACTACCTAACCGCCTAGCCACATTGACACCTGCGACCTGTGCGCGCTGCGGCGGCGCCGGCGGATCGTGCCCTATCCTGGCCACGTCCGCCGGCGCCGCGTAGCGCGCGGGCGGGGTCGCGCGAGGTAATCCGGGGTTGTGGATGCGGTCTGCCGGCACCAGGGAGATAAAAGCGGACGGGAGCGCGCTCGACGAAGCGCTCATCAAGGCCAGGGCCGGCGACGAGGCCGGCTTCCTGCTGCTCTGGGACGCCATCCAGCCGCGGCTGCTGCGCTACCTCCAGGTCGCCGGCTGCGACGACGTCGAGGACGTCGCCGGCGAGACGTGGCTCCAGGTGGTCCGCGACCTGCCGAAGTTCAAGAAGGACAGCGCGGACGAGTTCCGCGCCTGGCTGTTCACGATCGCACGGCACCGGGCCATCGACGCCGCGCGTTCCCGCAAGCGCTTTATCGAGAAGATCCTGAACGCCGGGCCCGCGCACCTTCCCGTGATCGCCGGGAACCCGGTCGAGGACGAGGTGCTGCAGCAGCTCTCCACCCAGCAGGCCGTCGCCTTGGTCGCGGCGCTTTCCAAGGACCAGGCCGAGGTCGTGGCGCTGCGGGTAATAGCGGGCCTGGACACCGAGGCGGTCGCCCGCCTGCTGCGCAAGTCGCCGGGCGCGGTCCGGGTCGCCCTGCACCGCGGCCTGCGCTCGCTCTCCGATGAGCCGCGCATCAAGCAGATTGAGGAGGTGGAACCGTGAGCGAGCTTGCGAGCGAACCAGCAAGCGCAGTGAGTTCGCGAATGCGGACTCCGAGCGCCAGCGAGGTGTCCTCATGAGCACCCCCGGCAAGCCCGACCTCGACCAGTTGGTCGCGGCGCTGATCGCGGACGCCAACGGCGAGGAACTTAGCGGCCGTGACGCCGCCCTGGCCGCGTTCCGGGCCGCGCGCCAGCGGGACGGTGCCCCCGGTTCCGCCCGCTGGTACCGCAGCCCGTCGTTCGGCCGGCCGTTCGCTGGGCTGTCCAGGCGGCTGGCCACCGCCGGCGCCGCCCTGGTTGTCGCCGCCGGGATCGCCGCGGCGGCCTACTCGCAGGCGCTCCCCGGTCCGGTGCAGCAGTTCGCGCACACCGTGTTCGCACCCCTGGGCGTGCCCAACGGCCATTCGTCCCCGGGCACCGGGTCTGCCGACATCACGGTCTCGCAGACCGGCAAAGCGGGCAAGAAGGCCGGCGCGTCACCGCGCACTCCGTCGGCTCAGCCATCCGGCGGCTACCGCGTCACCGTCGCCGTCTCGCGTGCCCGGGTGCCCGGCGGCGGTGTCCTGGCCTTCACCGGCCGGATCACCGACGACGGCCACCCGGCCGCCGACGTCGTGGTCCGGCTGTTCGAGCGCGTCGCCGGAACTGCCACGGAAAGGCTGGTGGCGATCGGAGTGACCGGCCCACGCGGCGGGTACCGGCTGGTGAGCCCGCCGCTGACCGCGACGGCCGTGTTCCGGGTGGCCGGGCCCGGCACCGCACACAGCGTGGCGATCAGGGTTACGGTCGTCTCGCGATAGCGACGCCCCAGGGAACGATGATCAAGAGGAACCAGGGCAGCCAGGCCAGGCCGCCGGTGGTGACGCCGACGGTGACCCACAAGGCGATCAGCAGCGCGCTGGCGGCCCCGAGGGCGCCCCAGGTGGTGCCCTCCCGCGAAACTGGCCTGCGGTCGCCGCGGCGGTCAAGCCCGGCGTGTCCCCGGTTCCCGGCCCGCGCGACCGGCCCCGGGCGGATCCCGGCCGAGGGCAGCTGGTATAGGTCGATCGCCGGCATGTCGGCGAGCAGCTCGTCAAGCTCGCCGACAGTCGCGGCCCGGAACGCCTTATCGACGCGGCCGTCGAACTCCTCGGCCGTCAGCCGCCCGACGGCATGGTGCTCGCGCAGCAGTTCGACGGTCCGCTCGCGGTCAGCGTCGGAGGCGCGCAGCCGCGGGTCACCCGGCATCGCGCCCGCCGTCGGCAACCGGGACCGCCGTGCCCTGGCGCGTCAGCCCGATCCGTTCCGGGTGGCCGGCCTGGCTCGCTCTCTCCTCGTCCCGCGCGGTGAGCACCCACGGCCCGTCCGGGGTGATGGCAACCGTGTGCTCGAAGTGCGCCGCGCGCGACCCGTCCAGGGTGATGACCGTCCACCCGTCATCGAGCTCGGCGACCTGCCGCCCGCCCCGGGTGATCATCGGCTCGATGGCGAGGGCCATCCCGGGCCGCAGCCCGGGTCCCTGCCCGGGCGGCCCGTAATTCCGGACAACCGGTTCCATATGCATCTCACTACCAATTCCGTGCCCGGTGTACTCACGGATCAGCCCGTAATTCCCGGCGTGCCGCACCGACATCTCGACCCCGTGCGAGATATCGCCCAGCCGCTTCCCCGGCACGGCCTGCGCGATCCCCGCCCACATGGACGCCTCGCAGGCGTCGAGCATGGCCTGATCGGCCGGATCGGTGCCCGCCACGCCAACGGACAGCGCCGAGTCCCCGTGCCACCCCTCGAGGATGGCCCCGCAGTCGATGGAGATGATGTCCCCGGCCTTGAGGACCTGGTCCTTGCTGGGGATGCCGTGCACGACCTGCTCGTTCACCGAGGTGCAGATGGACGCGGGGTATCCGAAGTACCCCAGGAAGGACGGCACGGCCCCGGCGGCCCGGATCTCACGCTCCGCGATAGCGTCGAGCTCGGCGGTCGTGACGCCA
>DAHWEX010000504.1 GCA_027326205.1 Actinomycetota bacterium | reverse complement strand
TGAACATGCTGCGCGCGACGGTGGCGTGCTTCGCGGCGGGAGCGGGCGGCGCGGACGCGGTCACCGTGCTCCCGTTCGACAGCGCGCTCGGCCTGCCGGACGACTTCTCCCGCCGGATCGCCCGCAACACGCAGGCGGTCCTGCTGGACGAGGCGAACCTGGGCCGGGTGGTCGACCCGGCGGGCGGCTCCTGGTACGTCGAGCGGCTGACGGACTCCCTGGCCCGGGCCGCGTGGGACTGGTTCCAGCGGGTCGAGCGGGCGGGCGGCCACCTGGCCGCGCTGCGCAGCGGCCTGGTCGCCGACCGGATCGCGGAGAACTGGGCGAAGCGCTCGGCCGACCTGGCCCGCCGCCGCGAGGCGGTCACCGGCGTCAGCGAGTTCCCCAACCTCGCCGAGCGGCCGCTGGTCCGGCCCCCGGTCCCGGCCCGCCCCGGCGGCGGCCTGCCGCGGGTGCGCCGCGCCGCCGCGTTCGAGGCGCTGCGGTCCCGTTCTGATGCCGTCCTCGCGGAGACGGGGGCGCGGCCGGCGGTCGCGCTCGTCCCGCTCGGGCCGCCGGCCGTCTACACGCCGCGGGCGACCTTCGCCGCCAACCTCTTCCAGGCCGGCGGCATCGAGACCCCGCTGCTCGACGCCGGGGGCAGCCCGGACGCCGGTGCTCTCGGCGCGGCGTTCGCGGCCAGCGGCGCCCGGGTGGCCTGCCTGTGCTCGAGCGACGCCCTGTACGCGGAGCAGGCCGAGGCGGCGGCCGCCGCCCTGAAGGCGGCCGGGGCCGGCTACGTCGTGCTCGCCGGCCGGCCGGGGGAGCGGCGCGCGGCGTACGCGGGCGCGGGCGTCGACGAATTCGTCTACGCGGGCGGCGACGCCCTGGCCGCCCTTAACGCGGTCTACGAGAAGATCGGAGCGCGCTCATGATCCCGGACTTCAGCGAGATCCCGCTCGACGGGCCGGACGACGCCCAGGCCGATGCGGGGGAGTGGGCGCGGGCGTGGCGGCGGGAGACCGGCAAGGACGCCGACGAGGCGGTGTGGGAGACCCCGGAGGGGATCGCGGTAAAACCGCTGTACGCCCCGGAGGACCTGGAGGGGCTCGACTTCCTCGGCACCTATCCGGGGATCGCGCCGTACCTGCGGGGCCCGTACCCGGCGATGTACGTGACCCAGCCGTGGACCGTGCGGCAGTACGCCGGGTTCTCCACGGCGGAGGAGTCCAACGCGTTCTACCGCCGTAACCTGGCCGCCGGGCAGAAGGGCCTGTCGGTGGCGTTCGACCTGGCCACGCACCGGGGCTACGACAGCGACCACCCGCGGGTGACCGGCGACGTCGGCATGGCCGGGGTGGCCATCGACTCCATCTACGACATGCGGCAGCTGTTCGCCGGGATTCCGCTGGACCAGGTGTCGGTGTCGATGACGATGAACGGCGCGGTGCTGCCGGTGCTGGCGCTGTACATCGTGGCGGCGCAGGAGCAGGGGGTGGCCCCGGAGCGGCTGGCCGGGACGATCCAGAACGACATCCTCAAGGAGTTCATGGTCCGCAACACCTACATCTACCCGCCGGGCCCGTCGATGCGGATCGTGTCGGACATCTTCGCCTACACCGCGGCCCGCATGCCGCGCTACAACTCGATCTCGATCTCCGGGTACCACATCCAGGAGGCCGGGGCGAGCGCCGACCTGGAGCTGGCCTACACCCTCGCCGACGGGGTGGAGTACCTGCGGGCCGGCCTGGCGGCGGGCCTGGACGTGGACGGGTTCGCCCCGCGGCTGTCGTTCTTCTGGGGCATCGGGATGAACTTCTTCATGGAGGTCGCCAAGCTGCGCGCCGGGCGCCTGCTGTGGGCCAGGCTCGTGAACCAGTTCGGCCCGCGCGACAGCAAGTCGCTGTCGCTGCGCACCCACTCGCAGACGTCGGGCTGGTCGCTGACGGCGCAGGACGTCTACAACAACGTGACCCGCACCTGCGTGGAGGCGATGGCCGCGACCCAGGGCCACACCCAGTCGCTGCACACCAACGCCCTCGACGAGGCCCTCGCGCTGCCCAGCGAATTCTCGGCCCGCATCGCCCGCAACACCCAGCTGTTCCTGCAGCAGGAGTCCGGCACTACCCGGGTGATCGACCCGTGGGGCGGCAGCGCCTACGTGGAGCGGCTCACCGGCGAGCTCGCCCGCCGCGCCTGGGCGCACATCGGGGAGGTCGAGGCGGCCGGCGGGATGACGAAGGCGATCGGCGAGGGCCTGCCGAAGCTGCGGATCGAGGAGTCGGCCGCCCGCACCCAGGCGCGGATCGACTCGGGCCGCCAGCCGGTCATCGGCGTCAACAAGTACCGCCTCGAGCAGGACGAGCCGATCGAGGTGCTCAGGGTCGACAACGCCGCCGTCCGGGCGGCCCAGCTGGAGAAGCTGGCCCGGCTGCGGGCCGAACGCGACGAGCGGGCCTGCGTCGCCGCCCTGCGGGCGCTGACCGCCGCCGCGGCCGAAGGCCCCCGCCCGGCCGGCGACCTGACCGGGAACCTGCTCGCGCTGGCGGTGGACGCCGCCCGGGCCAAGGCGACCGTCGGGGAGATCTCCGACGCGCTGGAGCAGGTCTACGGACGCCACGAGGGGCAGGTGCGGACGCTGGCCGGGGTGTACCGGGACGAGGCCGGGCCGACCGGCCCGGTCGAGCGGACCCGCGCGCTGGCGGCGGAGTTCGCCAGGGCCGAGGGGCGGCGGCCGCGCATCCTGGTCGCGAAGATGGGCCAGGACGGCCACGACCGGGGGCAGAAGGTGATCGCGACCGCGTTCGCCGACCTCGGCTTCGACGTCGACGTCGGCCCGCTGTTCCAGACCCCCGCCGAGGTCGCCCGCCAGGCGGTGGAGGCGGACGTGCACGTGGTCGGGGTCAACTCCCTCGCCGCCGGGCACCTGACCCTGGTGCCCGCGCTGCGCGCGGAACTGGCCGCCGCCGGACGCGGCGACATCATGATCGTGGTCGGCGGCGTCATCCCGCCCGGGGACATCCCGGCCCTGACGGAGGCGGGGGCGGCCGCGGTGTTCGGGCCCGGCACCGTGATCCCGGCCGCGGCCGAGCAACTGGTGCGCACGCTGGCTACGGGCCTCGGCCTCGACCTCGGGTAGCCGCCGTGGCTCCCAGCCCGCTCAGCGCGGAGCAGTACCAGCGCGGCGTCCGCGACGGGTCGCGGGCCGGCATCGCCCGCGCGATCACCCTGGTCGAGTCCACCCGCCCCGACCACCGGCGGGTGGCCCAGCAGGTGCTCGCCGAGCTGCTGCCGGAGACCGGCAAGGCGGTCCGGGTCGGCATCACCGGGGTCCCCGGCGTGGGCAAGTCCACGTTCATCGACGCGTTCGGCACGATGCTGACCGGCCAGGGCCACCGGGTGGCCGTGCTGGCGGTGGACCCGTCCTCCAGCCGGACCGGCGGCTCCATCCTGGGCGACAAGACCCGGATGAGCCGCCTGGCCGTCGACCCGGCCGCGTTCGTCCGCCCGTCCCCGTCCTCGGGCACGCTCGGCGGCGTGGCCCGCGCCACCCGGGAGAGCATGCTGGTCATGGAGGCGGCCGGCTACGACGTCGTCCTGGTCGAGACGGTCGGGGTCGGCCAGTCCGAGACCGCGGTGGCCGCCATGGTCGACACGTTCCTGCTGCTCAGCCTGGCCCGCACCGGCGACCAGCTGCAGGGCATCAAGAAGGGCGTGCTGGAACTCGCCGACGTGATCGCGGTCAACAAGGCCGACGGCCCGCACGAGCGGGACGCACGCGCCGCCGCCCGGGAGCTGGCCGCGGCGCTGCGGCTGCTGCGGGACCCCGGCGCCAGCTGGCGGACCCCGGTGCTGACCTGCAGCGGCCAGCACGGCACCGGGCTCGACGAGGTATGGCAGGCCGTGCAGCGGCACCGCGCCACCCTGGAGGCGGCGGGCGAGCTTGACCGGCGCCGCCGTGACCAGCAGGTCGCCTGGGTGTGGAGCCTGGTGCACGACCAGTTGCTCGCCCGGCTGCACGACCACCCGGCGGTCCGGGCCGCCGTGCCCGCGCTGGAGCGGCGGGTCCGCGACGGCACGCTCACCGCGACCGCGGCGGCGCAGGAGATCCTGGACGCGTTCGGCCTGGCCGACGGAAACGGTGAGCGCTGACTACTGGCCGGCCAGCGCGACGGCGACCGCGGCGGCCACCCGGGCGTTGTTCTCGGCCAGGGCCAGGTTCGCCGGGACGCTGGCGCCCGCGGTCTGCCGTTCGATCCGGCCCAGCACGAACGGGGTGACCGCCGCGCCGGTCACGCCCTCGGCCGCGCAGGCCGCCAGCGCTCCGGCTAGCGCCTCGTCCAGCATGACCGGGTCAAGCTCGTCGGCGGCCGGGATCGGGACGGTGAGCAGGACCCCGGTGCGCTCGCGCACCCGGTAGCGGAGCACGTCCGCGACGACCCGCGCGGTCTGCGCCCGGTGCGGGACGCGCAGCCCGCTGGAGCGCAGGTAGAACGCGGGGAACCAGTCGTGCTGCCAGCCGAGCACGGGCACGCCCGCGGTCTCCAGGTACTCCAGGGTGCGCGCCAGGTCCAGGAACGCCTTGGCCCCCGCGCAGACCGTGACCACCGGGTGGTTCGCGAGCGCGTCGAGGTCGGCCGAGATGTCCCCGGTCACCCCGGCGCCCCGGTGCACGCCGCCGATGCCGCCGGTGGCGAAGACGCCGATGCCCACCGCGTGCGCCAGCGCGAGCGAGGCTGACACGGTCGTGACGCCGACCGGGAGACCCTGGGCGAGTGCGACCGCGATGTCCCGTTCCGCTACCTTGGCCGTGCCGGCCAGCACGCGCTCCTCCTCCCCTGGGTCGAGGCCCACCCGGGCCTGCCCGTCGAGGACGGCCGTGACGGCCGGCTCGGCGCCGCCGTCCCGGACCGCGGCCAGGCACCGGCGCAGCGCCTCGCCGTTGGCGGGGGCGGGCAGCCCGAGGCTGGAGAAGATCGTGGACTCGAGGGCCACCACCGGCCGGCCCGCCTCCAGCGCCGCCGACACGGCCGCGGAAATCCTGATCGCGCTGCTCACTAGCTCACTGCCCCCTCACCGACATCATGCCCTCTCGACATTACTGGCGATGTGTCACGTAATTGAAGCCCGGAGCTACCCCCAGGAGCGCTTGTGATCAGGGCCAGCCGCGGGCGTGAGATCCCGCAGACACCGGCGATGAGTTCCGACGAGCAGATCGGCGTGGACGGGGCCATCGCGGTCGTGGTGACCCGGGCGGTGGGCTCGATGCCCGCCCTCTACGCGGCGCTCGCCTTCATGGGCGGGTGGATGGCGCTGGCGACCTGGTGGGGCCCGCTGCACCGCCGCGATCCCTACCCCTTCACGTTCCTGCTCTTCCTGGACAACGTGGTGCAGCTCATGCTGTGCCTGGTGATCCTGGTGGGCCAGCGAGTGATCGGCGCGGCCGCCGACCACCGGGCGGTCCAAACCTACGAGCACGCCGAGGCGATTTTCGATCAGGTGGCGGAGCTGCAGAAACACCTCGACCGGCACGACCAGGCGCTGAGCCGGGGCATCAGCCTGCTGGAGTCGAGCCCGCATCCCTGGATCGAGCGGCACCGGGTGCAGGACCCGCCGCAGGCCGCCAACCAGGCGGAGACGCGCAACGACCGCGTCGCCGTCTGGCTCACCCAGCGGCTGGGCACCATGACGGCCTTCTACGTGGCCGCCGGGACCCAGGTGGCCTGGGTCGTCTTGTCGCGGGCCGACGGGCACTGGTTCGATCCCTACCCGTACGAGTTCATGTCGTTCCTGTCCACGATGGCCCAGCTCGTCATCATGATCGTGATCATGGTCGGCCAGGACGTGCTCGGCCGGGCGGCCGACCGCCGATCCAGGCAGACCTTCTTCGACGCCGAGGCCATCCTCCACGAGTGCCGGCGGATGGAGGCCCGGCTCACCGCGCAGGACCGCATCGTCGACAGCCTCGCCGGCTACGTCAACGCCCAGGTCACCGAGCGCCTGGCGCAGGCTATCCACGAGACCTACAGCGCGGTCTACCAGGTCCCCGCGCCCGGCGGCCAGGTCCCGGGCGACGCCGCCTTCCTCGGCCCCTGGAGCGAGCTGCCCGAGGAGTTCAAGAGGTCCAACCGCGCCCAGGCACGCGAGATCGGCGAGAAGCTGGCCAGGATCGACTGCCTCGTGGTGCCGGCCAGCGACCCGGTGCCTGGCTTCGCCTTCGACGACGACGAGGTGCGGCTGCTGGCGCGCCTGGAGCACGAGCGCTGGATGGACGAGCGCACGGCGCAGGGGTTCCGGTTCGGGCCGGTCAGGGGGGAACGGACCCGGCCGGACCTGGTCCCGTGGGAACGGCTGTCGGACGAGACGCGGGCGCGGAACCTGCAGTCGGTGCGGCGCATCCCGGTCATGCTGGACCACGTGGGCCTCCAGGCGATGCGCGTCGGCGCGGACGCACAGAACGGGCCGCGCGAGTCGGACTTCGAGGCCGGCGAATGGAAGACCCTGCAGCAGGCGATGATGGCCGCCGGACTGCTGGTGGCGCTCGCGGAGGGCGGTGTCGCCGCCAGGGAGAGCCTCGCGCAGGTCAGGAAGCTGAGAGAGATCAGCGCCACCCACCCGCAGCGGTTCATCCGCGCGCTCGCGACGGCGTCCGCGCTGGACGCCGACGACACCCCGCCCGCCGCCCGGTACGCCGACTACGCGGGTCCCGCGCTTGCGGTGATCAGCGCGGCGACCGCCATCGTCGCCGGGAAGGCGCCCGCGCAGCTGCCCGGCTTCCGCCAGGTGCTGGCCGAGATCGCCGCGGCGGTCGCCAGCGCGAACCGGGAAAGCGGCATCGGCGTGCTCGGCGCCCGCCGCCGCCGTCGCTGTATCTCCGCCGCCGTGGCCGCCGTCACCGGGGCGGCCGGCCTGGCGGGCGCGGAGCGAGCCGGCTGAGCGGCCGGCCGCTCAGCCGATCGCGGCGTCGATGATCGCGCGGGCCTCCCGCTGGATGGCGGCGAGGTGCTCCGCGCCGCGGAAGGACTCGGCGTAGAGCTTGTAGATGTCCTCGGTGCCGGACGGGCGGGCGGCGAACCAGCCGGACTCGCTCACCACCTTGAGGCCGCCGACCGGCGCGCCGTTGCCCGGGGCGGTGGTCAGCGCGGCCAGGATCTTCTCCCCGGCGAGCTCGCTCGCCGGCACCTGCTCCGGTGACAGCCTGCCAAGCGCCGCCTTCTGCTCCCGGGTGGCGGGCGTGTCCACCCGCGCGTACACCGGCGTGCCGTAGCGGCCGGTCAGGCCCGCGTAGAGCTGAGACGGCGTCTGCCCGGTGACCGCGGTGATCTCCGAGGCGAGCAGCGCGAGGATGATCCCGTCCTTGTCGGTGGTCCACACCGAGCCGTCCTGGCGCAGGAACGACGCCCCGGCGCTCTCCTCGCCGCCGAAGGCCACCGACCCGTCGAGCAGCCCGGGCACGAACCACTTGAACCCGACCGGCACCTCCAGCAGCGTCCGGCCGAGGCCGGCGGCGACCCGGTCGATCATCGACGAGCTCACCAGCGTCTTGCCGACCGCCGCGGTAGCCGGCCAGCCGTGCCGGTGCCGGTACAGGTACTCGATCGCGACCGCGAGGTAGTGGTTGGGGTTGAGCAGGCCGCCGTCCGGGGTGACGATGCCGTGCCGGTCGGAGTCGGTGTCGTTCCCCGTCGCGACCGTGAACTCGTGCTGGCGCCTGATCAGGCTCGCCATCGCGAACGGCGACGAGCAGTCCATCCGGATCTTGCCGTCCCAGTCCAGGGTCATGAACCGGAAGGTCGGGTCGACGTCCGGGTTGACGACCGTGAGGTCGAGGCCGTAGCGCTCGCCGATCTCCCCCCAGTAGGCCACGCTCGCCCCGCCGAGCGGATCCGCGCCGATCCGGATCCCGGCGTCCCTGATGGCGGCCAGGTCGACGACGCCGTCCAGGGCGGCCACGTACTCGCCGAGGAAGTCGAACGTCCCGGTGGTGTCGGCGGCGAGC
>DAHWEX010000476.1 GCA_027326205.1 Actinomycetota bacterium | reverse complement strand
GGTGAACGAGCCTTGCGACGTCCAGTTCTGCCCTGGGCAGCCCAGCGCGGACTGCCCTCCGTCGCCCACGATCACCGCATTCGCCGGCAGTGTCGAGGCGCAGGTCTGGGCGAACTGCGAATCGACCGGCTCGGGGCCTGGATCGGAGGCGCCGGCGGAATAGGTGTAGGTGCCTAGGCCGCAGTTGGCGTTTGCGAGGCAGCCTGGCGTCGTGCCCGCGCCCGCCCAGGAAGCCGGCTGGTTCCACCAGCAGTGGAAGTTGGCCAGCTGGCAGGACTCCGGCGCGGTCGCCGAGGAGTAGTTGACGCTGCTGGCATCGCAGTTGTTGACGGCGGTGCTGCAGAATGTAGCGAAGGGGGCCACGGTGGTGTTGCCGGGAGCGTATTCGAACGCCTGGACGTCCGCGCCCAGGGAGTAGTCCCACAGCGTGATCGAGTCGAACGCGAACCCGATCACCTTCTCCTGGTAAGGCCAGTACTGCGGGTTCGACATGTCCCAGGCCGTGGTGTACGTGGTCCCGGTCGGGGTCGGGTTGGAGGACGGGTCGGGGAAGTCCGGCCGGTCCGGCGGGTAGGCAGGGTCGATCGGGTTGTCGGCGTACCCAAGCCCCCAGTACCCGCTGCTGTCGGTGCACGAAGGGCCGGGGGTGCAGCCGGTCGTGTTCCCCTCGTTGGGGCTTCCGGGCTCGATCCCGCTGTTGTACGCCCAGATCGCCATGTACCACTGGTTGACGTAGTCCGCGTAGTTGGTGGTGACCGACGTTTCCGGATACGGTAGCGGCCCGGTAGGCCGGATTCCCAGCGACCACAGGTTGTTCCACTCGGTGATCAGCAGTTGGGTGGCGGCGGCGATGTTGGCCTGGTAGTCCACCGCGACCGCGAGTTGCTGCTCGCTCGTCAGCGCGCCCGCCGTCCCGGCCGCCGGCTGGTTCGCGCACTCGTCATCGTTGTTCTGACCGGTCGCGGCGCACATCCCGCTCGTGATCTGGCCGATCCCGTACCCGCAGTCCGACATCTGCCAGTTGATCGTGTTGGTGTTTACGGTCTCGTTGTCTTCCCAGTTCCCGTACCAGTTGAACGACGTCAGCGGGTTCGAGGTCTGCCCCTGGATCACGTGCGCGCTGGCCTGCTGCAGGTTCGACTCCGTCGTCAGCACACCAAGCAGCACCTGAGGCGGCAGCGACCCGCCCCCGTCGACCGCGGGCCGCGGGAACAGCCCCTGCGGGGTATAGGACGGCAGCGACGACCCGTACAGGTTCGCCGGCCGCTGATCGGTCAGTGTGCCTTGCACCGCCTGGTCGACCGCCCACTCCACCTGGGGGAACGACGGCTGGTAAGCCTCGACCGCCGGGTCGTTGAGCGGCGCCACGCAGGTACGGTCGGTTGATACCGGGGTGTCCGACGTTCCCGGCGATCCGGCTGGTCCCGTGTATCCGGTCGACACCGCCGCGTCGAGCTGGGCTACCGGTCCGGTCACCTGGGCAGTCGTCTTCGCCTTACCGGCCGCAGCGGCGGCCTTCACCGCCGCCGGCGCGGCCGACGCTCTGACCGCACCGGACACCAGCCCCGGTACGCGCCCGCCCTCGGCCGGGACGGTCACCCCGAAGAACTCCGTGCCGCCCTTCCCCGTCAGCAGTTGGGTGCGAATCGCCACCGGCTGAGCATTGTCGGGATTGGCGTGCTGCCCCTTCGCCGGAGTGGCGGCCTCGACGCCAGTCACCGCCAGCGTGCCCAGTGTTGAGGGCTGCGAAGTCGCCGGCGCGTCAACCGCCTGCCACTGGCTGGGCAGCCCGGCCACCTTCGACGCCTGCGGGCCGACCAGCCACACCCGGCCGCCGGTCTGCCGCAACTGCACCGATCCAGCCTGAGCGGACGCCACCCGCTGGGAGGTCCCGCCCGACAGCCGCCACAGCCCGACCTGCTGTCCGGCCTGCACCTCGTAGCCGAGACTTCCGTCCGCGGCAGGCGAGAGCCTGAACGGCACCGACGTGGTCGCCGCTAGCTGCTGTGTCTTCCCCGAAGTAGCGATCTGCTCAACGCCGTCCGAGCCTGCCGCGGCGATCTGCCCGTCATAAGGGACCGCGGAGGTGATCTGGCCCGGCACGTTCACCGTGGCGGAGACCTTCCCAGTAGCGGCGTCGGCGAGCACTAGCGTCGTTGACATAGGGGCGTTGCCAGTGTCGTTCGCCCAGCCGCCCTTGGTCAGGACCGCCTGGCTGCCGGTGCCGCATCCTGGGTCGAAGTAGGCGATGGAGAACCCGCCGCCCAGCTCTGTCACCGCACCGGTGCTCAGGTTCACGACCGCCGCCCGGCCCAGAGCCCCCTGCTCCTCACCCATGTTCGCGGCCTGCTCCGGCGCGTACACCACCACCGCGTCCGCGCCCGAGGCGGTCACGCACGCCTGCCCGATCCACAAGTCCGTCTCCACCGACGGATCGCCGAGCGTCGCCACGGTCCGCCACGCGTACCCGCTCGCCTCGGTCGCCGCCAGCACGTGCAGGCCAGTCGCGTCCCCCTCGACCGTCACGGCCTCGTCGGACGACTTCTGCCAGTCCGACGGCAGCACCTTCGCAGGATCAGAGAGCCGCGTCTGCCCAGGCGGCGTCGGCGTGCTCGGCATGGCCGGTGCCGGCTGTGTGCTGCCCGAGCCCGAGGAGGGCGGACTGCTTGACCCCGATGAGGGAGGCGAGGCAGCCGATTGTCCGGCGGTGCTAGCCGCCTGCGCTGACGTTTGCCCTAGGCAGCCCAGCAGCAGCGCTCCGCACACCCCAACCGAAATCCGCCGTACCCAGCGCATAGGACCTCCAGTCAGGAAGTGGCATTCCTTCCGAAGGTCCCATCTCGTACAGCCTCCATATATCCCTCAAGTGAGCACAATCGGCTGCGCCATTTCGAGTTGGGACTGCGCGTCGTTTCCGCCGGTCAGTCGTTTCCGCCGGTCAGCGGTCGCCTGCCGCGGCCTCGCTCAGCCGCTCCGACCCGGTGCTCACCGGCAGCACCGTGAGCAGGCTAACCCGATAGTTAGCCTGCCTAACTACTGCTCGAGTCCTCACCCTATGTGCGCAGCCTGCGGCGTGCCCACGCACGTGGCCGTCCTCGACCCCTGACCCGGGCGGTTCGACGTATCGTGGTGCGTACCGGTCGGCGACGTTCTTGGGGGTGCGGTGTTGGATGACATCCTCAGCCAGGGCGGGGACGATGACGGTCCGGCCCGGTGGCAGCGCCGCCTCGCACTGATCGGCGCGCCCCTTCTGGTGGCCGTCGCCAGCCTCGGCTACCTCAGCTTCGCGCACCACGCGCATTCCGCCACGGACGCGCGGCCCACGCCCGGGGTCGCGAGCACCGGGGCCGGACCAGTGAGCCTGGTCGAGCCCGGCCCCCCGTCCGGGTCCGACGGGATCGACGGGCCCACGCTGCCGTGGGCTGGCGGCCTCCTGCTTCCGGTCGCCGGACCGCAGCCAACGTGGTTCGCGCCCGCCACCGGCCGCTCCGAGCCGATCGGCGGGCTGCCGGCGGACAGCGCCGGCTACCAGTTCACCCGGGTCAACGGCGGCTGGGCGGTGCAGGCCAGCCCCGGCGGCATGACCGCCTGCGGCGCTTGCGGCCGGCCGTCGCTGCCCGTCTGGTTCCTCGCCGACGGCGCGCGGTCGGTCACCCGGGTCGGCACGGCGAACCTGGTCAACCCGGCCGCCGCCGCCGGCGCCGTGTGGCTGACCAGCGAGGCGTCGGCCGCCACCGGGCCCATGACGGCCCAGGAGGTCAGCCTGGCCGGCGTGCCGCTGGGAGCCCCCGTCAGGCTCCCCCGCGGATACCTGATCGACCAGGCCACCGATCGCGGCCTGCTGCTAGCGCCGGCCAGCGGGCAGCCGGGAACCGCCGATGAGCTATGGAACCCGGCTAACTCACGGACCGTCCGCACGTTCGGCGACGTGGTCGCGGCGAGCCCGGCCGACATCGCCTGGACGCCGCCGTGCGCCGCGACGTGCCAGGTCCGGCTGCTCGACCTGGCCACGGGCAAGACCACCGCGGTCGAACTGCCCGCGGGGAACTCCGCCGCGAGCGGTGCGTTCAGCCCCGACGGGAAGCTCCTCGCGCTCGAGGTCAGCCCGGGCGGCGGCGCGACGCGGCTCGAGGTCGCCTCCGTGACCAGCGGCCGGCTAACGGCCGTGCCGAGTACCCTGGTCGGCAGCAACGCCCACCTCGAGTTCGGCTGGCCGGCCAGCGGCGACAGCCTGGTCGCCGAGTTCATCTTCGCGACCCAGGTACAGCTGGCTTCCTGGCATCCTGGTGCCACCCGGCTGGCCGCGGCCGAAATCCGGCCGGCTCAGGACCTGGCTTCGCTGGTCGTCGGGTAGGCGGCCGGGTCACCCGGCGTCCGCCGCGCTCCCGGTTCCGATGAGGCCGTCCAGGACGCGGTCGAGCAGGCGGTCGAAGTGCGGGCGCACGTCGGGGTCCGGCGGGCCGGACTGCGCGATCGCGGCGGCGAACCGGGGGTAGCGCCCGGTGGCGAGCGCTTCCGCCAGCGATGCGGCCTGCGTCCTCGCCGCTTCGGAATCGGGCGGCGGTGCCGCGCGCGTGGCCAGCTCGCCGCGGACCATCCCGCCGACGAACCAGTTCAGCATGGCGATCGTCATGAGCCGCTCCTGGGCGGACAGGCCGGTGGGCTCGAGCACTCGAAGCGTCCACTCGATCTGGGCCAGCACCGCCGGGCCGAGCGGCTGCAGGTGGGACAGCTCGGTGACCAGCCACGGGTGACGGTGCAGCAGGTCGCGCTGCTCGCGGGCCAGCGCGTGCACGTCCGCCCGCCACTCGCCGGTCGGCTCGGGCAGGCGGAGCTCGGCGGCGACCTCCTCGACCATGGCGTACACCAGCGCCTGCTTGTCCGGCACGTAGCTGTAGAGCGACATCACGCCCACGCCGAGCCGGTCCGCGACCGCGCGGAACGTCACCCGCTCGATGCCGTCGGCGTCGGCTATCGCGACCGCGTCCAGCGCCACGTCCGGCCGGCTGTACCGGGGCCGGGGTCCCCGCCGCCGCGGGCCCTCGGCGGCTGGCGTGGCGGGCATGCGCGGTCCTCCTCGGTCTGGTCATCCGGGTCCGCGGACGGGGCGGCGCGGACCCAGTCCTCAACCATAGGCCACGCCCGCATGGCCCGCTGGCCGCCGGGATTTACGTACTGTTTTCGCCGCGCTCCGCG
>DAHWEX010000472.1 GCA_027326205.1 Actinomycetota bacterium | reverse complement strand
GACTTCACCATCCAGGCCACCGACCAGGACCTCGACACGGCCGACCAGTCGCTGTCCATCACGATCACCCAGCCCGGTGGACCCGCGGCGCCCCTGAAGGTCTACACCGCCAGCCTGCGGCCCGCCACCACGGGCACGGCTTACAGCGAGTCCCTGGGGGCGAGCGGCGGTACTCAGCCGTACACCTGGTCGGTCATCTCCGGGTCCCTGCCGCCCGGCCTGTCCTTCTGCGACACCACCGGGACGCTCTGGGGCACGCCCACGAACCCGGGCAATTACGTCTTCACCGCCCAGGTCACCGACTCCGCCGCCGCCACGGCGAGCCAGTCGCTTTCCATCTCGGTCGGCGACAATTTCGGGCTGAGCTTCGTCACCACCAGCCTGCCGGGCGGCACCGTGGGCACGGCCTACAGCCAGGCCGTGCAGGTCAATGGCTTCTTCCCGCCCTTCATGTTTGCCATCGCGTCCGGCGCGCTGCCGCCTGGCCTGGCCCTTTCCAGTCTCACCGCCGTGCTGAGCGTGACAATTTCCGGCACGCCCACCACCCCGGGCACCTACGACTTCACCATCCAGGTCACCGACCAGGACTTCAACACGGTCTACCAGGCGCTGTCGATCACGGTCAGCAAGCCCGCGGCAGCCTTGACGGTGACCACCGCTAGCCTGCCGGCGGGCACCGTCGGCACCGGGTACGCGGCCGCGAGCCTGGCCGCGGCCGGCGGCACCGCACCCTACACCTGGTCGCTCGCGAACGGGACCTCGCTGCCGCCCGGCCTCGCGCTCGACTCCGCCAGCGGCGCCATCGCCGGCACGCCCACCACCCGGGGCACCTACGGCTTCACCGCTCAGGTCACCGACGCGGCCGGCGCCACCGCCACCGGGCAGCTGTCCATCACGGTGAACCCGGCATCGACGGGGACGACGTGCACCACGACGATCACCGGGGCCCACACGACGCCGCTGACGGTGACCAGCGGGGTGACCTGCCTGACCGGAGCCACCCAGAAGGGCAACGTCACGGTGGACGCCGGGGCCGGGCTGATCGTGACGTCCTCCACGGTCAACGGGACCGTCACCGCCACCGGCGCCGCCACGGTCGACTACTGCGGCAGCACCCAGAGCGGGACCCTGACCGTTACCGGCACGACGGGCGCGGTGACCCTCGGGGACGGCGGCCCGTGCGCGGCGGACACGGTTCCCAGCCTGGTCACGATCTCCCGCACCGCGGGCGCGGTGACCGTCAACGGGATGAAGGAGAACGGCACCCTGACCCTGTCGGGCAACGCCGGCGGGCTGGACCTGGCCAACATCAGGCTGTCCGGCCTGGCCTACGTGCAGAACAACGCCGGCACCGCGCCCGTCACGGTGAGCGGCAACGCCGTTAACGGGTCGCTGTACTGCACCGGTAACACCCCGCCCCCCGGTGACGGCGGCGCGGTCAACACCGTCGCCGGCTCCGCCACGGGGCAGTGCGCCGGACTGGCCGAACGGTAGAGCCCCGGCCTGGCCGTTCGACATCCACGCGGGAGACGCAGGAGCCAGCGGAGTCAGTCACGGGCATCGGCCGCCTCCCGCCTTCACGGAATGCCGCAGGCGTAATTTCAGCCCGTTTTGCCGGGCTTGCCGGGAGCGTAAGCCGGCCGCATAGCGGGGTCAAGGCGGCCGGCTGGGACCGAAGGCTCATTCCCCGCCTGGACACAAATGCCGCCTGTCACGCCTGTCTTCCAGCACAACCCGTCAAGTACACCTGTGCTAGCCATCTAGTAATGGAAGCCCTGGTGGACCTACTATCCGCGCTATGAAGGTTGCCTGCGGCGGCGAGTTTCTACCGGAAATGGCCGTCGGCAGCCGCGACGCGGCAGCGTGCCGCCGCAGGATGGCTCGCAGTCTCTGGGATTTATGCGTAACAGGCAAAAACAGAAGTCCACAACAAAGGATATCCCGAACGGGCCCGGCTGACCTTGGCCGCGCCACGATAAAGCACGTTTATCCGGGGTATTAACCGCTCTTATCTTGACTGCGTTCTCAGCGAGAAAAGAGCCTCACTCGTGATCTTTACAGCGGTAAATCGCGGTGTACGCTCACCGCAGGGGCGTCTGGCAGAAATGCTTTTAAGGCCCGGTGCGCGATTGCAAGGGAGCAACGCACATGGCAGGACTCATTGGCTCACGGGCGGACGCGAAGGCGGCCGTCCGAATGCCCAGGCTCAGCCGCGCGCGCATCGCGGGCGGCGTGGCGGTAGCCGCGGCGGCGGCGCTCATCGCCGGATGCTCGACGTCCTCGTCGAGCCCGGCTCCGGCGGCCTCGACCTCGGGCGCGGCGGCCGCCGCGAGCACGCCGGCCTCGACGGCGAGCGCGTCAGCCGCGGCGGGCGGGTCGAGCATCCGGATGGCGATCTTCTACTACAACCCGAGCCCGTACGGCGTCGCGTCGCTGAAGGGCGCGCAGGCGGAGGCCGCGAAGCTGGGCATCCAGCTCGACGCCTTCGACGGCAACAACAACCCGCAGACGCAGTCCACCCAGATCCAGGACGCGATCACCACCGGCAAGTACCAGGCCTTCTGGGTCTGGGGCCTCGATGACCCGTCGCTCACGCCCATCATCAACACCGCGATAAGCAAGGGCATCAAGGTCGCGTGCGCCGACTACACCTGGGGCACGCTGGCGCAGCAGAACACCCTGGCCGCCACCCCGACCTGCGCGACGACCATCGGGCAGTCGATCGCCCCGGAGGCGACCAACCTCGAGACCACGATGGACTCGGCCTGCACCAAGGCCGTGGGCACCGGCCACTGCAACATCGCCTTCCTGCCCGGGCTCGCCAACTACCCCACCGACACCAACCGCCTCAACCAGATGACGGCGTACTACAAGTCGAAGTCGGGTTACACCTTCACCGTGATGCCGCCGGGCCAGTACGACCAGACGCAGTCGCAGTCCGTCGCCCAGACCTTCTTCACCGCGCACAAGAACATCAACGTGTTCGCGACGTTCGGCGACCAGATGGCGCAGGGCGCGATCACCGCGATGAGGCTGGTCGGCGGCTACACGCCGGGCCAGAACATCCAGGTCATCGGGTACGGAGGCGCGCAGGAGATCGTCAACGAGGTCAAGTCCGGCGAGGTCTACGCCACCCTCGGCCTGTACCCGGCGGGAGAGTCGGAGCTCGGCATCCAGTACCTGGACGAAGCGGTGAAGGGACAGTCGATACCGAACCTGGTCAACATCATCAACCCGGACACCCGTCCGGCGGTCATCAACAAGGCGTTCCTGGACGCGCACCCGAACTACGTGCCTGACTGGAACCTTGAGGGCGGGCTGGGGACCGCGGGCTGAGCGCCAGGAGAACGAGGTCAGTGCTGAGCGGAATGAACGAAGGGCGGGCCGGATGAGCACGACGGCGCTCCCGCACGTCCGGCTCGACTCGATCGGCAAGCGGTACTCCGGCACCAAGGCGCTCGACAACGTCAGCGTCGAGGTCGCCGCGGGGACCGTGCACGCGCTCGTCGGGGCGAACGGCGCCGGGAAGTCCACCCTGGGGAAGATCATCGGCGGCGTGATCCGCCCCGACGAGGGGCAGGTCTTCGTCGGCGGCCGGCCGGTCCGCTACGCGAGCCCGCGCGACGCCCGCACAGACGGCATCGCGACGATCTCGCAAGAGCTCTCGCCGATGCCGCACATGACCGTGATCGAGAACGTCTACTTCGGCATCGAGCCGCGCCGCGCGGGGATCGTGCAGTTCCGGCAGATGCGCCGGCGGTACGCGGAGCTAGTCGCCGAGTGGGGCTTCGAGCTCGACGGCGGCGCGCGCGTCGAGTCGCTGCGCACCGCCGACATCCAGAAGGCCGAGATCCTGCGCGCGGTCGCCTCCGACGCGCAGGTGATCGTCATGGACGAGCCGACCTCGTCGCTGACCAGCATCGAGACCGAGAAGCTGCACCGGATGATCGACGTGCTGCGCGAGCGTGGCAAGACGATCGTCTACGTGAGCCACTTCCTTGACGAGGTCCTCGGCCTCGCCGACACCGTGACCGTGCTGCGCAGCGGCCGCCTCGTGCGGACCGCCCCGGTGGCCGAGGAAACCGAGGAGAGCCTGGTCGCCGGGATGTTCGGCGCCGCCGCGGCGGCGGAGAACTTCACCAAGCCCGCGCCCGCGACCGCGCCCGTGGTCCTCGACGTGTCCGGGCTGAACCGCAGGGGCGTGCTGCGGGACATCTCGCTGCAGCTCCGGGCGGGCGAGATCGTAGGCGTGGCCGGCCTGATCGGCAGCGGGCGCACCGAACTGGCCCGCGCGGTCACCGGGGCCGACCCGGTCGACAGCGGCACGATCGCGGTCGACGGCACCGTGCGCCATATCCGCTCGCCCGCCGACGCGATGGCGGCGGGGATGGCGTACCTGCCCGAGAGCCGCAAGGACGACGGGCTGTTCCTTGAGCTCTCCGTCGCGGCGAACATCACCTTCGCCGACCTGCGCTCGGTCGCCGGCCGGCTGGGCGTGCTCAGCCTCGGCCGGGAGCGGTCGCGGACACGGGAACTGCTCGACCTGACATCGGTGCGGCCGGCGAACCCGTCGGCGAAGGTGGGCCACCTGTCGGGCGGCAACCAGCAGAAGGTGCTGTTCGCCCGCTGGCTGCTGCGCAACCCGCGCGTGCTGGTCCTCGACGAGCCGACGCGCGGCGTCGACGTCGCGGCCCGCGCGGCGATCCACCGCCTGGTCAACAGGCTCGCGGCCGAGGGCACCGCCGTGCTGCTGATCTCGTCGGAGATCGAGGAGGTGCTCGGGCTCGCCCACCGCGTGCTCGTCATGCGCCGCGGCTCGATCACCCGCGAGTTCAGCGCCGACCCGCCGCTGGACGCCGTGATGGAGGCCGCGTTCGGCCTCGGAGGAAGGACTATCGCATGACCGCGCCAACCGACCCAGCGGCATCCGGTTCCCTGGCACCCGTGCCGGAGCCGGGGCACCCGGCAGCCGGGGACGCGGGCGCCGCCGGCCTGCGGCTCCGGGTCACCCCGCAGCACGTCCGCGACTACGGCATCATCGTCTTCGCCGCCGCGCTGTTCATCTACTTCACCGTCGCCGCATCCACCTTCTTGACCTGGGATAACCTGCTCAACATCGTCTACCAGAACGCGACGATCGGCATCGCGGCGTGCGCGGTGACGTTCACCATCATCGCGGGCAACTTCGACCTGTCACTCGGGTCGATCTTCGCGCTGAGCGAGGTGCTCGGCGCGTGGGCCGCGGTCCACTGGGGCGTCGCGTGGTGCTTCCCGGTCACGATCGGCTCCGGGGCGGTCATGGGGCTCATCAACGGGCTGCTGGTGACGAAGCTGCGGGTCAACGCGTTCCTCGCCACGCTCGCGAGCGGGCTCTCGTTCGGCGGCATCGCGGTCGGCGTGACCCACGGCGGCCTGCTGATCACGCCGTCGAGCAGCGCGTTCACGTTCATCGGCCAGCACAAGGCCGGCGGCATCTGGGACTCCGCCATCATCTTCATCGTGCTCGCCGTCGTGTTGCAGCTCGTGCTGGCGTACACCGTCTTCGGGCGGCACCTCTACGGCGTCGGCGACAACCGCAACGCGGCCCGGCTGTCGGGCCTCAAGGTCGACCGGATCGTGATCCAGACGTTCGTGATCACCGGGGCCGCCTGCGGGCTGGCCGGCCTGATCGACTCGTCGATGACGGGGTCGGGCACGAGCTCGCAGGAAGGCCTGGCCGGGCAGCTCGCGCTGCTCGCGATCGCCGGCGTGGCGCTGGGCGGCACCAGCATCTTCGGCGGGGTCGGCGCGGTCTGGCGCACGGTCCTCGGCGTGCTGATGCTCGGCATGATCACCAACGGCTTCGACCTGATCGCCGTCGCCGACTACTGGCAGAACATCGTCCGCGGCATCCTGATCATCATCGCGGTCGCGATCGGCTTCGTCGTCGACCGCCGGTGAGGCCGCCGGCCCCGTTACCCGCCCACCACGTCATGGCTGAGCCACGGGTCGCCGGCCCGGAACGCCCTGATGTCGCCGACCCGGTGGCCGGTCATCTTCGCGATCCACTCGGGGTCGCCGATCTGGCTGCGGCCGACCGCGACCAGGTCGAAGTCACCGCGGTTGAAGCGGCGCATCAGCTCGTCGATACGGCGAGCCCCGGTCTGCTCCGCTTCCTCGCCGTTGAGCGAGGCCATGACGTCCTTGTCGAGTCCGATGCTGCCGACGGCGATGACCGCCGCGTCGGTGAACGACTTCGCCCACCCCGCGAGGCTGAGATCGGAGCCGTCCCACTCGGGCTTCCAGAACCGGCGCGCGGACACGTGGAAGATGTCCGCCCCGGCCGAGCGCAGCACGGCGAGCAGTTCGCCGAGCTCGTCCGGCTTCTCGACGATCCTGGCGTCGTAGTCCGACTCCTTCCACTGGGAGATGCGCACCGAGATGACGAAGCCGGGCCCGGTCGCCGCGCGCACCGCCGCGGCCACCTCGGCGACGAACGCCGCCCGGTCGGTGACGGCCGGCCCCCCGTACCCGTCGGTGCGCTGGTTGGTGCCCGGCCACAGGAACTGGTCGAGCAGGAAGCCGTGGGCCGCGTGGAGCTCGACGCCGTCGGCGCCGATCTCGGCGGCGTCGAGCGCGCCCTGGACGAAGGACCGCTTGAGGCTGTCGAGCTCGGCCAGGGTGGCGGCCCGGCCGAACCGCTCGCCGGGATGCGACAGGCCGGACGGGCTCAGCGCCTCGAAATCCGGGTTGCTCTCCGCGTCACCGCCGTAGTTGACCGCGCCCTGGTGCCACAGTTGCAGGAACATGGCGCCGCCGGCCTCGTGGACGCCGGACACGCAGGCCCGCCACGCCTCCCGGGTGCCGGGTGAGATCCGCGCGAACGTCGGGTTCTTCGTGGCGCTGGGATGATCGACGGCACACGACTCGGAGATGATCAGCGCGGCGCCGCCGAGCACGCGGCGCCG
>DAHWEX010000469.1 GCA_027326205.1 Actinomycetota bacterium | reverse complement strand
GCTCGCCGTGCGCGAGCATGCGGGGCACGAACGTCCGGATGCCGTAGACGACCGACATGAGGTTGACCGACAGGGTCCAGTCCCAGTCCTTGGCGCTCGCCTCCCAGATCTTCCCGTCCAGGTAGCCCTCGACGCCCGCGTTGTTGTGCACGAGGTGGATCTTCCCGAACCGGGATTCCGCGAGGTCCGCCAGCGCCTCGATGTCGGCCAGCCGGGACACGTCGATCCGCAGCGCGGCGACGCTGGCGCCCCCGGCCGCGATCTCGGCGGCGGTCGCGTCGAGCGCGTCCTGCTGGATGTCGCCGATGACCACGTTCATGCCCTCGGCGGCCCAGCGCAGCGCGAACGCCTTGCCCATGCCGCTTCCGGCCCCGGTGACGACTGCGGTTTTACCCGCGAACTCTTCCACGACAGGCTCCTTTACCTAACGAGAGACAGCCGGACGATCAGGCATGCGGCCGGGCGATGATCCGCACCAGCGAGCCGGGCGCCTGCAGCCGCCGCAGCGCGCCGGGGGTGTCGTCGAGGGAGACCCGCTCGGAGACCAGCCGCTCCACCGGCACCCGGCCGGCGGCGAGGTGCGCGACGGACTCGGCGTAGGTCTCGTCGGAGAACGCGCACGCGCCCACCACGTGGTGTCCCTCGCTGATCAGCGGGAACAGCGGCACCGCCGCCGATTCGGGTGTCAGCGCGACCTCGACCACGGTCCCGCCGGGCTCGGTGACGGTCAGCGCCTCGTTGAAGGCTCCCGGGGCGGCCGAGCACTCCAGCACGGCCGCGAACAGCGTGCCCGACTGCCTGGCGTACTCGGCCACGGAGATCTCGCGGGTGTCGATGACCACGTCCGCGCCCACGTCGGCGGCGGCCTGCCGCCGCCCCGCCGACCGGCCCGCCGCGACGACCGGCCCCGCGCCGGCCAGCTTGAGCGCCATGATCGCGTACAGCCCGATCGGCCCGGCCCCGTACACGAGCACCGGGTCGCCCGGCCCGACCCGGGCGAGCTTCACCGCCTGCGACCCGACGGACAGCGGCTCCGCGTGCGACCCCGTCTCGACCGGCAGGTCCTCCGGCAGCGCCACCAGTTGCCGGGCCGGGACCTTGACGTACTGGGCGTACGCGCCGGGGATGGTGATCCCGATGTTCTCCACCGCCGGGCAGCGGAACGGTATCCCGCGCGCGCAGATCCGGCACCGGCCGCACGACCCGATCGGCGACGCGGCGACCGGCTGCCCCTCGCTCCACCCGGACACCCCGGTCCCGAGCGCGACGATCCGCCCGCTGAACTCGTGCCCGAGCACCTGACCGGGCGCGCAGTTCCCGTTCTGCACCGCGTGCACGTCGGACCCGCACAGCCCGCACGCCTCAACGGCGACGATGACGTCCGCCGGCCCCGGAACGGGGTCCGGCACGTCGCCGACCGCGGTCCCGGTCTCTCGATCCACATACTGAACGGCCCGCACTGGCTTCCTCGCCTCTTCGTTGCACCGCGTACAGGGTTAATTGGCCCGGCACACCCGAGCCTGATACGGGAGCGCTATCTGGGCAAGAGGGCCCAGCCAGCCAAAACACGCCCGCCTGTTGTGGCTGGCCACGGAGGCCCGGACACGCCGGTATCTGGCCGAGGCACCCGCTCCTAACTCCCCGGCCGGCGGCAGCGACGGGCCCTGCAGCAGCGCGCCGCCGTCGACCGGGTACACGCCGCCGGTCATGAAGCTGCCCGCGTTCGAGGCCAGCAGCAGCGCCAGGCCGCGGATCTCGGCCGGGTCGCCCATCCGGCCGAGCGGGACGACCGCCTTCCACATCTCTTCCGCGTCGGCGCTGGTCGGTTCCCGCTTGCCGCCGAGGTTGGTCTTGAACGGGCCGGGCGCGATCGCGTTCACCCGCACGCCCCAGCGGGCCAGGTCGTGCGCGGCCTGCTTGGTGAAGTTGACGACCGCGGCCTTGGCGATCGTGTACGAGTACGGCGTGTAGGGGTCGTTGCGCAGGCCGGCCGTGGAGGCCGTGGTCACGATGGACCCGGACTTCTGGCGCTTCATGTGCCTGGCCGCCGCCTGCACGGTGTAGACGACGCCGTGCAGGTTCACGTCGATGAGGGCCTGGTAGGCGGCCATGTCCATGTCGTCGAGCCAGCCCGCGGGCAGCAGTGGCGGGCGGCCGCGGGCGATGCCGGCGTTGGCGAAGACGATGTCGATCCGGCCGTGCTGGCCGGCCACGTGGTCGACGAGGTCGTGCACGGCCGTGCGGTCGCTGACGTCGACCGGCCGGCCCTGGACG
>DAHWEX010000458.1 GCA_027326205.1 Actinomycetota bacterium | reverse complement strand
CTCGACCCGGTCGAGGACTACGCCTGGTTCGGGCTGGGGCGGGCGCTTGAGCGGCAGAGCCGCCACGCCGAGGCGGCGCCGTGCTTCCGGATGGCGGCGGCGATGCGCCCGTCCGGGGAGTACCTGGAGGCGGCCGGGCGGGCGGAGGCGGCCAGTCTTCCCGAGCCGGACGGGCAATAGCGCCCGCTCACCACTCGGCCAGGATGAAATCGGCCGCGCGGTAGCCGACCAGCATCGCCGGGGCGGCGGTGTTGCCGCTGACCTGGACGGGCAGCACCGAGGCGTCGGCGATGCGCAGCCCGGTGACGCCGCGCACCCGGAGCCTGGCGTCGACCACGTCGTCACCGGCCGGGCCCATCGCGGCGGAGCCGACGGCGTGGTATAGCCCGGTGCCGGTGGCGAGCGCGTAGTCGATCGTCTCCTGCCTGGTCGCGACCGCATCGCCCGGGAACTCTTCGCCGGCGATCAGCGCGGCGACGGGCGGCTGCGCGAGGACGGCGCGGGCGGTTTCCAGGACCGGCGCGACCGCGTTCCTGTCCTGCTCCGTCGCGAGGAAGCGGGCGTCGATGACCGGCGGTGCATCCGGTGCGCTCCCGCAGACGTGCACCGAGCTCGTGGTCTGCGGGCGGATCGGGTAGGCCATGAAGAAGATGCCCGGGTGACGGGCGAGCTTCAGGTCCTTGCTCGCCGTGTCGATCGCCATCGGGACGAACAGGCCCTGGAGGTCGGGGCGCGGCAGCGCCGGAGCGGACTTGAACTGGCAGACCAGGTCGTAGCCGCCGGTCGACAGGAGCCCGGTGCCGGCCGCGAGCCAGCGGGCCGCTTCCCACGCGCGTCCAGCCCGCGAACCGAGCCTGCGGGTGGCCTCGCTCGTCGTGCGCAGCGTGACCTGGAGGGCGGCGCCGCGCTGCTCGATGAGGCGCTCGCCGACGTTCGGGGATTCGGCGCGTACCTCGATGCCGTGCTTGCGGAGCAGTTCCGGGCGGCCGATGCCGGAGCGTTCGAGCAGGAGCGGGGTCTCGACGGAGCCGGCGCACAAGATCACCTCGCGGCTCGCCATGACCCGGCTCACCGAACCCTTGGCGTCGGCCACCGCGACCCCGCTCACCCGGCTGCCGTCGAAGAGCAACTCGACGGCGCGGGCCCGGGTGAGCACGGTGAGGCGGCCTCCTGAGCTGACGGAACCTCTGCGTTCTGCCGCCTGCCGGGCCAGGACCGGCCGGACGAACGCGCCGTACGACGTGGTGCGGCGGCCGCGGGCGATCGTCGACGGGGTGAAGCCGATCCGCTCGGTGTCTTCGGCGTTGACGTCGGGCACCCTCCGCCAGCCATATCGCACCGCCGAGTCCAGGATCGCGCCGGTGACCTCGTCGCGGGTGTCCGTGACCGAGATGCCGAGCGGTCCGCCGGACCCGCGCGCGGGGCTCGCGCCGAGGCTGTGGTCCTCGATCGCCCGGTAGGCGGGCAGCACCTCGGCCCACGACCAGCCGGGGTTGCCCCGCGCGGCGAGCCCGTCCCAGTCGGCGGGCGCGCCGCGCAGCCACATCATCCCGTTGACCGCCGCCGAGCCGCCGAGCACCCGCCCGCGCAGCCAGACCTCGGGAGCGCCGCCGGGGGTCACCGGGCGCGTCGCGTACCGGTACAGGTAGCGGTCGCCGCGGAGCGTGTAGTAGAAGCCCTTCGGCACGTGGAGCAGCGGGTTCACCGGCCGGCCGCCGTACTCGACCAGCAGCACGCTCGGCCGCCGCCCGTCCGCCGGCTCAGCGCAGGCCAGCCGCCCCGCGACCACGCACCCGGCCGCCCCGGCCCCCACGACGACGTAATCGAACTCCACGACAGCTATCTTGGCCCGCCCGGGTCACGCGGTCATGATGAGGCGGCCACGGTCAGCCCGGACCGTTCGGTGGAGCATCTTTGGTTTTCCCGAACGGGCCCGGCGAACCGTGGCACCTCACCTGATACGTCAGCCGGCCGGGGCGAGCCACAGGTGGACGGCGAGGGCCAGGCCGGTCACGGCCACGAGCCAGCGCAGGACCGCCGGCGGCAGGCGGCGGGCGACCCAGGGGCCGACCAGGCTCCCGACGAACAGGCCCGCGGCCAGTGCGGCGACGGCGGCCCAGTCGACGTGGGTGAGGATCGCGAACAGCGCGGCCGAGGTGATCGTCGCCGCGCCGACCACCATGTTCTTCAGCGCGTTGGCGGTGGCGAGGCGCGGGTCGGTGGTGAGCAGCAGCAGGGCGAGCAGCAGGACGCCCGAGCCCGCGCCGAAGTACCCGTTGTAGAGCGACAGGGCCAGCAGGCCGGCGGGCAGGAGCAGCGCCCTCCCCCGGCCGCCGCCGTCCTGCCAGGCGGGCCTGGCGGCGAGCCACGGCTGGCCGAGCAGGGCGAGGGACCCGGCCGCGACGAGGAACGGGACGACGCGGCTGAACACGCCGGGCGGCGTGTGCAGCAGCAGCAGCGAGCCCGCGACGCCGCCGGCCGCCGCGACGATCCCCCAGCGGCGCAGCCAGGGGCCGCGGCCGCGCAGTTCCGGCCGGGACGCGAGCGCCGATCCCGGCCAGCACGCGACCAGCGCGACGAGGTTCGCGATGTTCGCCTGCAGCGGGGCGACCCCGGCCAGCAGCAGCGCCGGGTACGACACCAGCGAGGTGATCCCGCCCGCCGTCCCCACCAGCCCGGCGACCGCGCCGGCCCCGGCGAGGAACAGTTCCCGGTAAACCGGCGTCACCCGGCCCACGGTACCCGCCCGTCCAGGCGGGCACGGCCGGCCGGGTTGCCGGCGGGCCGTTAGTTCTAGTTCCGGTGGGGTTCCATTGCCGTCACTCCCTTTTCTGCGCGGTTTCCGTTAGTTACGGGGAAGGACGGCGGCGCGGCGGCGCCGCGACAATCTGGCGCGCAGGTGACGACGGTGAGCTCGCCGAGCCGGAGGGCGCGCGCCAGGCGCCGGGGGTAGTCCGGGTGCACGGTCACGTCCGCGCCGTCGAGGGCGGTGACGGCGACGTCCGCTCCGGCCAGCGCGGCGCGGGTCTCGTTCCGGCTAGCCACGACCGCCACCGTGCCGGGCGCGTGCAGATCCGGATCGGTCAGCACGGTCAGGCCGGCGGCCCGCAGCGCGGCGGCGGCGCGGGCCGCCGCCGCGCGCAGCGCCGGGACCGCTTCCGCGTGCTCGTGCAGCAGGTAGGCGCCGAGCAGGGCCGCGACCGGGGCGACCCTCGTCATGACCTGGTCGCGGGACGGCTCCGGCACGCCCGCCAGCAGTTGCCTGGTCGGGTGCTGGGTGCGGCGGACCGCCGCGCGGTAGCGGTCCTCGTCCCGGGTCACCAGGCAGCCGAGTTCGCCCGCGCCTGGCAGCTTGGCGGAGCCGAAGGAGAACGCGCACACGTCCGCGCACGAGCCGACGGGGCGGCCGTCCGGGTAGCGCGCGGCCCAGGCGCGGGCCGCGTCCTCCACCACGGGCACGCCGGGGAAGGCGCGCACGAGGGCGGGCACGTCGCAGGTCAGGCCGTGCAGGTGGACCGCGACGAGGGCGGTGAGCCCGGCCGCGGCGATGCGGTTCACCTCGAGCAGGCCGGTGCGCGGGCTGACCGCGAGCGGGACCGCCGTCGCGCCGAGCAGGCGCAGCACCGCACCGCTGGCGGTCCAGTCGGCCGCGGGCACCCCGACGCGGTCCCCCGGGCCGACGCCGGCCGCGACGAGCGCGGCGAGCAGGGCGGCCGTGCCGCTCGGCAGCGCGAGGGCGCGGGCACCGGGGGCGACGGCGGCCGCGACGGCCGACTCCAGCGCCGCGATGACCCCGCCGCCGGTGTGCGACGAGGAGACCTGCCAGGTGCGCTGCCCGGCCCACCAGCCGACCGCCGCCGAGACCTGGGCCAGCAGGTCACGGTCGGCGGTGGCGGCCCGGTGCGGCAGCGGCAGCGCCGGCAGCGGGTCAGCCGGCATCGGTGACCCCCGCCGCCGCGAGCCGCTGCGCGATCAGGGCCCGGTCGGGCAGGCCCTCGGCCGTGATGAGCCCGGTCAGGTAGCCGGGCAGCGGCGGCCGGCCCCGGCCCTCGATCTGCCGGGCGATCCACGGCAGGTCGAAGGGGTTGTCCACGACGTAGACCGCCTCGAGGGCGTTCAGCACGGCCGCCTCGTCCCGGGCGGCGGCCAGGTGGCGGACCAGCAGCCGCAGGTCGGGGGCGGTCAGCTCCACCGGCCCCGACCGGGCGCGGCCGGGGTCCAGCCTGAGCACGTTGGAGCGCGCGGAGGCGATCATCCGCGTGATGTCCCGGCCGTTCCACAGCACGTCGCCGGCGCCGCGGATGAGGTCGACGGCGTCGGGGGTGAGCGTGACGCCGCACTTGGCCGCCTCGCGCCGCGCGATCTCGACGGCGTCGTCGGGTGCCGGGTGCAGCACGGGGATGAGCTGCATCCGGTTGCGCACCCGGAACTGGAGCGCGGACAGCGGGTTGTTGCTCGACGCGATCACGAAGATGCCGAGGCCGGGCGCGTCCTGCAGCAGGGTGAGCACGGCCTGGCGCACCTCGTTGGAGGCGCCGGAGTCACCGTTCCAGTCGGTCGAGCGGCCCAGCAGCAGGTCGATCTCGTCCCAGAACGCCACCACGGGCGCGTAGGCGACGAGCAGTTCGCGCAGCCGGGACAGGTTCCGGCCGGTCTCGCCGACGAAGCCGCCCTTGAGCCGGGAGTCGATGAAGACGATCGGGACGCCGAGTTCGTGGGCGATGCCGTTGCCGAGCAGGGTCTTGCCGGTGCCGGGCGGGCCGACGAGCGCGAGCGGCGGGTACCGGCCGTCGCGCTTGCGCTCGGTGGCCGCCGCCTTGGCCGCCTCGCCGCCGACCACGTCGTCCAGCCGGGTCGACGGGCGGTGGTCCACCTGCACGAGGTCGCCGAGCTGGCGGGTGAGCGCGGCGCTGCGCACCTCGCTGACCCGGTGCGGAGTCAGCGTGCCGACCTTGGCGTGCTCCTCGGCGAGGCGGCGCAGGTCGTCGAGCTCGAGCCCGCCGGTGACCGCGGCCAGATCGTCGAGCGTAGCGAGCTCGCCCGCCTCCAGGGTGTCGACGGCGAGGACGCCGATCCGCTCCCAGTAGCCGAGCGCGGCCCGCCGTTCGGCCTGGCCGGGCAGCGGGACGCGGTGGGTCTCCCAGGCGGTCGCGCCGTGCAGCGCGGCCGGGTCGGCGCCGCGGAACGCGGCGATGACGTGCAGCCGGCCGTCGGCGAGCCGCCGGTCGAACGGCAGGTCGCGCAGGTGCTCGGCGAAGCCGTCGTCGCGGTCCAGCGCGCTGTGCGCGCCGAGGAGCAGGAGCTGGGCCGGGCGGCCGCCGAGCAGCCCGGGCAGCGCGGTGAGCAGCTGGTCGAGCAGCTCGGCGAGGCTGGCCGGGGCGAGGCCGATCCGGCGCGGCGGCCGGGGGCGGCCCGGGGGC
>DAHWEX010000457.1 GCA_027326205.1 Actinomycetota bacterium | reverse complement strand
GGTGAACTCCAAGATCTCCGCCAACAAGGACATGCTCCCGCTGCTCGACAAGGTCGTGCAGTCCGGCAAGCCCCTGATGATCATCGCCGAGGACGTTGAGGGCGAGGCCCTCGCGACCCTGGTGGTCAACAAGATGCGCGGGCTCTTCCGCTCCGTCGCGGTGAAGGCCCCCGGCTTCGGCGACCGCCGCAAGGCCATGCTCGGTGACATCGCCATCCTCACCGGTGGCCAGGTCATCAGCGAAGAGGTCGGCCTCAAGCTGGACAGCGTCGACCTGAACGTGCTCGGCCGGGCGCGCAAGGTCGTCGTGACCAAGGACGAGACCACGATCGTCGACGGCGCTGGCGACGCGGACCAGATCGCTGGCCGGGTCAACCAGATCCGCACCGAGATCGACAACACCGACTCGGACTACGACCGCGAGAAGCTGCAGGAGCGGCTGGCCAAGCTGGCCGGCGGCGTGGCCGTCATCAAGGCGGGCGCGGCGACCGAGGTCGAGCTCAAGGAGCGCAAGCACCGCATCGAGGACGCGGTGCGCAACGCCAAGGCCGCGGTCGAGGAGGGTGTCGTGCCCGGCGGCGGCGTCGCGCTGCTGCAGGCGGGCCGCAACGCCTTCGACAAGCTGGAGCTGTCGGGCGACGAGGCGACCGGCGCGCAGATCGTGCGCGTTGCCCTTGAGGCGCCGCTGAAGCAGATCGCGGTCAACGCCGGCCTTGAGGGCGGCGTGGTGGCCGAGAAGGTCAAGTCCCTTCCGGCGGGCGAGGGCCTGGACGCGGCGACCGGCGAGTACGTCGACATGTTCGCGGCCGGCATCATCGACCCGGCGAAGGTCACCCGGTCGGCGCTGCAGAACGCGGCGTCCATCGCGGCGCTGTTCCTCACCACCGAGGCGGTCATCGCGGAGAAGCCCGAGAAGGCCGCTCCGCCCGCTGCCCCCGGTGGCGGCGGCGACATGGACTTCTAAAAGTCCGCATTGTTACACGAAACGGCCCGGGTCGCGAACGACCCGGGCCGTTTCGCGTCCCTTGACATGGAATACTTGCCTGCGACTATGCCCAAAATCGCAGCACCGCTTAGCCCTGGGCCGCCTGACACAGGGGGCTGGAGAGACAATCATCCCGTGTTGCAGGCCCCGGTGATCCAGGTCACCGATCACTTGGAGCGCCGTATCCGGAAGCCGGTCGACGCGCTGCGCTGTGTCCTGGCCTGTATCGGAATCTTGCTGCTGGTCGTGGCCGGCGTCGCTGCGGGCGCAACGACGCAGGGGGTGGAATCCAACCTCGTCGGGGCAAGCAAGAAGCTGCCGCAAGCCCTGCAGATCGTCGCCCCGCAGATGGCCGGCTACGCGCTGCTGATCCTGCCGCTGGCCCTCGCCGTGGCTCAGCTGATCAGGCGGCAGGTGCGGCGTCTCATCGAGGCGCTGGCGACGGGAGTAGCCGCCGCCCTCGTCGCCAACATCGTCAACATCCTGCTTGAGCGCCGCGCCGCCAGCCGCCTCTACTACGCGATCATCATGGCATCCCAGGGAACCAGCCACGTCAACGCCCTCGACCCCTACCTGCTCGGCCTGATCGCTTTCGTCACCATGATCGGGCTAACCGGGCGCCCCGGCTGGCGGAACGCGCTGGTGCTCGCGGTCAGCGTGTACGCGATCGTGCAGCTGGCCCTGTCCCACACGACGCACGCGAGCGTCCTGACGATCTTCATCACGGTGCTGGCCGGCCACGCCATCGGCCTGGCCATCAGGTACGCCGCGGGCTCGGCGTCGCAACGGCCCTCGGCGCGGGACATCGCCCTGGCGCTGTCGACCCGGCGGGTCGGCCGGGCCAAGCATGACAAAGACACGACCGTGACCGCCATCAAGCGCGTCCGCCAGCCCCGCGCCGAGGCAGTGGGCTCTCGGCAGTACGAGGCGACGACCCGGGACGGCAGCCAGCTCGACGTGATCGTGTTCGACCGGGACCAGCAGGCGGCGGGCACTTTCTATCAGCTGTACCGCTGGATCCGGGTGCAAGGGCAGGTGTCGCGCACCGCGCCGCTGTCGATCGACCGCGCGGTTGAGCGGCGGGCGCTGCTCACCTACGCGACCGAGGACGCGGGCGTGCCCACGCCCCGGCTGCGGACGCTCGTGCGGGTCGGGCCCGATGCCGCGGTGCTCGCCTACGAACACGGGGCGGGCATCACGCTGGCCCAGCTGAACTCCGGCTGCACCGACGAGGACCTCGGCCGCGTGTGGGACGCGGTGACCAGGCTGCACGCGCACCACGTCGCGCACCGCGGCCTTACCGCCGACCGCATCGTGTTCACGGCTGACGGGCGGGTCATGCTGCTCGAACCCGGCGACGGCGACGTGGCCGCGAGCGACCTGCAGATGCGCCTTGACCTGGCGCAGCTCATCGCCGAACTGGCACTGGTCGTCGGGCCGGAGAAGTCCGCCCAGGTGGCCGTGGAACGAGTGGACGGCGGCGAACTAGTCATGGTGCTGTCGCTGCTCCAGCCGGTCGCGCTCGTCCGCTCAACCAGGCACGAGCTGCGCCGTCGGCGCGCCGTCCTGCCGGCCGTCCGCAGGGCGCT
Source organism: Actinomycetota bacterium (assembly GCA_027326205.1). GTDB lineage: Bacteria > Actinomycetota > Actinomycetes > Streptosporangiales > Streptosporangiaceae > Trebonia. The sequence continues at coordinate 6,061 of DAHWEX010000457.1, read as the reverse complement.
GCTCGCCGCCGTGCCGGACGCCGAGGTAACCCCGGTGCAGCTGCAGCGCATCCGGCCGCGCACCCTGGTTACCCTGGTCGCGAGCGTCGTCGCGGTCTACCTGCTGGCGGGCGAACTGGCCCAGAACAGTCTCGGCAGCGTGCTGCGCCACGCCGACTGGCGCTGGGCCCTCGTTGCCATCGGCCTTTCCGCGGCGACCTACGTAGGCGCGTCGCTGTCGGTGTCCGGGTTCGTCAGCGAGAAGCTTGGCTTCTTCCGCACGACCCTTGTGCAACTGGCAAGTTCCTTCGTCACGCTGGTCACGCCCGCCGCCGTTGGCGGCGTCGCGCTGAATGTCCGCTACCTGCAGCGCCGGAAGATCTCCGCGCCGGCCGCGGTGGCCAGCATCGGGGTATCCCAGATAGTGGCGCTTGTCCTGCACCTCCTGCTGCTCGCCATTTTCGCCGCCGTCACCGGCGCGGGGGACAAGAACCCGATCCACCCCCCGACCTGGTCGTACTTCGTGGTGGGCGCACTCGTCGCGGTGGCGGCCGGGGTGCTCGCCCTGCCCGCCGGACGGCGGCTGGTGCGGGCCCGGCTGTCGCCGACCTTCGGCCAGGTGCTGCCCCGGCTCGTCGAGATCGCGCAGCGTCCGACCAAGCTTGCCGAGGGCATCGGCGGCGCCCTGCTGCTGAGCATCGCGTACATCTTCTGCCTGGCCACCTGCGTCGCGGCGTCCGGCGGCTCGGTTCCCATCGCGAAGATCGGCTTCGTGTACCTGACCGGAAGCGCCCTAGGGTCGATCATTCCCACCCCAGGCGGCCTCGGCGCGGTGGAAGTCGCGCTCACCGGCGGCCTGACCGCCGCCGGGGTACCGGGCGGCATCGCGCTCAGCGCCGTGCTGCTGTTCCGCGTGCTGACCTTCTGGCTCCCCGTCCCCCTGGGCTGGGCCGCCTTCAACTACCTGGAACGCCACCACGACCTGTGACGGTCACCGGTCATGGACCGTCGGCCCGGTGCGATGGGTGCGGCCTGACGGAGTGGTCCAGGTGGCGGTGTCGGGGGTGGGCTGGGCCACCTTCCAGCCCGGGGCTTGCTTGGTTCTGTGATGGCGGCGGCACTTCGGGTTCAGGTTGCACTGGTCGGTGGGGCCGTCGGGGTAGGGGCTGGTGTGGTCGAGGTCGCAGTAGACGGCTTGGGCGTTGCAGGCGGGGGCGGCGCAGGTCTGCGTGCGGGCATGGATGAGGTGCTTGAGCTTGCGGCTTGGGACGTACCGGTCTTCGGCGTTCCGGTGGTCACAGGTGTCCCGTGCGATGGGCTCGAGGGTGATTTTCAGCCGCCGCAACAGGTCGAGCAACTGAGCGGCTTGCGATGAGTTTTGGATATTGCCTGCGTTGCCCGGTGGGCTTTTGGCTGGTGGGGGATCGTTTCCCGGCCATGGGTGCGCGCCCTGCGCACAGCCGTGGGCGACGGCGGTGCCGTCGGGAGCGATGATCGTCATGCACCAGCGGGTTCTGGGATGCTGCGCCGCGGCGCGGACGAGCGCGCTGGTTTCGGCGGCGTCCAGCAGGCCCCAGCCGGCGGCCTGAGCGGGGGCGGTGCCCCAGCCGAGCAGGGTCCCGGCCGGAACCAGGAGGTTGATCAGGGCCGGCAATGGCACTGGGCTGTAGTCGTCGGCGGTTGGGGCGACGGTCGACTGGTTGTCCGGCGAAATGCCCTCGGATACGGGCGCGGGGGATGGCTTGATGCGATCCAGGGGGTTGCGGCCCTGGGTGAGGTCGGTCATAGCGAGGGCGCGAAGGTGACCGACGGTGCCTTCAAGGCCGGCATTGCGGAGCTTGACGGCGATGGCGTCGATGTAGGCCTTGGAGGCGATGACGTCGGCGGTATCGAGTTCGCGCCCAGACAGGGAAGCGTTCCCTGATTCCTCGCGACGGGCCTCGACCCGCTGGTCTAGTTGCCGCGCTAGCTTCTTGCGTGCCGCGACCGCCTCCGGGGCCAGCTTCAGCTCCAGCGCGGCTGCCTTCCTGGCCAGTTGGTCTGGGCGCAGATCGGGAGCGGCGGCGGCGAGGACCTCGTCCGCGCAGGCGGCGTCGATGTCGGTCATGGCGCGGGTGCGGGACGCGATGGTGCAGGCCCGGTCTAGGTCGATCAGGCCCTCTCGCATGCCGGTCAGCGTGCGGGGCAGCCTGGTCGCCAACTCGATGGCCGTGTCGATCCGGGCGCTGGTGTACGCCCCGGTATCGACTAGCTCCATGGCCAGCTCCTCGGCGGGGAACTCCCCGTCGCGGCAGCCTACCGGGACGCCACGGGCCTTCGCTGCCTCGAACTGCGTCTGGCGGCGGCGCGCGAATTCCGCGATCGCCACTGTCTGCTGGTAAGCGGCTAGGTTCGCCAGCCGTCGCGCTGCCTGCAGCACGCCGATCAGCTCGTTGTCGGACAGTGCGGCGGGCCGGGAGGCGACACGGGAAACGGCTTGGGCAGTGAGGGCGGCCAGAAGGGGACCAGGACGAAGCGTGTCGGCGGCCTCGCCCTGCTCGAACGCTTCATCGGCGACTACCTGCCCGCTCAACTCGTTCGGGCCGCACAATGCAGACAGCAGCATCGGATCAATGCCCACGATCATGTCCTCGGGCGATGGCAGCAGGCGGCCCGCCTCCATCTCCCGCACAAGCCACTCAAAGTGCCCGTCATCGAGGTCGTCCAGCGGCACCGTGTCCGGGGAGTCGGAGTCGGGACCGAGCCGGGAGCCGTGCGCACTGTTCGTGCCGTCACGCGGAAGCGGCGAATTCGAGAACGACTGCCCGTCCATTCTCGCACCTCCTTCCGGATGATCATGCCCGACATCTTGCGGATACGAATATTCTAGCCAATCGAATTCCGGTCGGCAAAGCTAATCGGCTAGTTTTCCAAGATCTTTTCGAAAGAAAAATGTCCTTATAAATATGGACATTTAATGGCATGTGCGTTTCCATGGGCCGGGTGAAGGCGTCGATCATCGGCTGGACCGGGAGGTAGGTGATCGCCGTGGTCAGCCAGCGGGGCAGGCTCTGCGCCGGACCGAACGAGCCGGACAGGAAGACCAGCGGCAGGTAGACGAGCATGAGCACGGGCTGGGCCGCCTGCGAGCTGGGGATCAGCGCGGTGAGTGCGGTCCCGGTCGCCGCTAGCGCAAGGGCGCCGAGGGTCCCCACGGCCAGCAGCGCCAAGATCGCGTGCCCGGTCAGGGGCAGCTTCGCCATCTCCACGCTCAGCAGGACAAGGATCGCGCCCGCGGCGTCGGCGGGCAGCACCGTGGTGATGATCTTCGCGGCGAAGTAGGTCACCGGAGGCAGCGGGGAGGCGCGCCAGCGGCGGAGCACCCCGTCCTCTCGGGCGACCACCAGGGTGAGCGCGTGTGACATCAGGGCGATCGCCGCCGCGCCGAAGACGAACAACCCGGCCACGCGCGGCGCGAGCACCGCCAGGCCCGCCTGCGTGGCCCCCAGGCGGTCGGTGCGGCCGAGTTCGAGCGCGAGCACCATGGCCGGCAGCACCAGGGCGGTGACCAGCGCGCGCGGATTGCGGGCCAGCAGGATCAGCTGGTACCGAAGCTGGGATCGCGGCAGTGTCAGCTCAGCCATGGCTGAGCGCTCCTTCCTCGCGGCCTTGCTGTCCTTGCCGTCCGGTGATGGCCAGGTACGCGTCTTCCAGGCTGGGCGAGCCGACCTCGAGGCCGGTGAGGTCCACGTGGTTGTCCCGCGCCCACAGGACGAGCGCCGCCAGGTCGGCCGTGACGTCCGCGGACGGCAGCGTCAGCTCGGTACCGTCGGGGTCCAGGCTCGCCGCCAGGGCAGCGGGCAGATCGGGCGCGCCCGCGGGAAGCCGGTAGCGGATCACCGGGACGCCGCCCATCGCGCGCAGCCCGGTCGGCGTCGCGTCGGCGACGACCCGGCCGCTGTCGAGGACGATGACCCGCTTGGCGAGACGCTGGGCCTCGTCCAGGTAGTGGGTGGTCAGCAGCACGACGTGCTCGCCCACTCGCTGTCCGGCCTGGTGGTGCAGATGGAGGGCGCCCGGATACTAGCGGCCGCCGCGCCGGGCGACGCGCGGCTGCGGGCCGCCGTCGACCGCGCGCACCGGCTCGCCAAGAGCGGTCTTGAGGAGGCGCGGCAGGCGATCGGCATGCTCCGCGACGCCGACGACGAGCTGCCGGGACCGGACCGGCTGCCCGAGCTGGCCAGCGGCTTCACCGCCGACACGGGCATCCCGTGCCGGTTCGAGCAGGGCGGCGAGTACCGGGAACTGCCGCCCGCGGTGCGGCTCGCGCTCTACCGGGTGACCCAGGAGGCGCTGACCAACGCGCGCAGGCACGCCCGGCCTGACGAAGTAGACGTGTCGCTTGACTACCTGCCCGGCGCGGTGGCGCTGACCGTCGAGGACATCGCTATGCCGCCACTCAAGGTCAGCGTGCTGGCCGGGGAGCCGGCCGCGCCGGGCGGCTACGGCCTGGCCGGCATGCGGGAACGAGCCGGGCTGCTCGGCGGCGTCCTGGACGCCGGGCCGACGGAAACGGGGTTCCGGGTGAGGCTGCGGGTGCCGGCATGACGATCCGGGTGCTGGCGGCGGACGACCAGCAGGTGGTGCGCGAGGGCCTCGCGCTGCTTCTGTCGCTGCTGCCCGGCGTCGAGGTCGTCGGCACCGCGGCCGACGGCGCCGACGCGCTCGCCCAGGTCGCGGAACTGCGGCCGGACGTCGTCCTCATGGACCTGCGCATGCCGGGGATGGACGGCGTGGCGGCGACCAGACGGCTGCGCGCGGAGCACCCGGCGGTGAAGGTCATCGTGCTGACCACGTATGCCGACGACCGCTCGGTCGTCGGCGCACTGCAGGCGGGGGCGGACGGTTACCTCACGAAGGACGCCGGCGGCGACGAGATACGGCAGGCCCTGGAGCGGGTGCTCGGCGGCCAGGCGGTCATCGACCCGGCCGTCCAACGCCTGCTGGTGGACGCGGTCGTGGCCAGTTCGCCGCCGCCCGGCGCGACGGTCGGCGCGGGCGAGCCGCCGTCGGCCGGGCTACCGGACGGACTGACGCCGCGCGAGCCGACATCGAATCCGGGCCGATCGCGGTCGCGATCGTATCCGATGGACTCTCCCCGACGCCGCGGCCGCATGATGCGTCGCCGTGCTCATCCCGTTCCCGCCGCGGTCTGACTCCCGGCCCACGTAGCCCTTGGCAACCCCGGCTATGACGAGCGAACCGGCCACGGTTCAGGTCGTGCGGCGGTTCAGCAGCCAGACGGCGGTGACCAGCGACGCCACGCCAACGGCCAGGTACAGGCCGCCCTCGATGAACTGCAGGGTCCAGAACCGGCCGGCGGGCAGGTAGCTGACGACGAGCTCGCGGCCGCTGCGGGTGATGCCGTACACGAAGTCGCCGAGATGACCGGTGACCGGGATCGCCGAGCCCGCCGTGGCGCCCGGGCAGCCGTTCGCGCAGGGGATCCGCATCGTTGCCGGCGGGATGACGTGGATGGGGCCGCTGAGCAGCAGGACAAAGCCGGTGAGCAGGTCCCACGCGATGTACGTGACCACCATCGAGCCGATGACGTTGCGCAGCAGCAGGCCGGCGAGCACCCCGATCCCGAAGGCGCACAGCAGGGACGCGGTGAACGTCAGGCCCTCGCCGTTGAACGGGACGGGGTCGGCCCTGGAGACAACCCGGTCGAGCGGCGCGTGGTACCAGGTCATCAGCGCGGTGACGGCCGCGCCGAACAGGAGGAGGCCGCCGGTGACCAGCCCGAGCTTGGCGGTCAGCCACCGGGTCCGCGGCACCGTCTGGCTCCAGGCCAGCGCCCAGGTGCCCCGCTCGAGTTCCTGGCCGAGCAGCGGGGCGCCCACGACGAGCCCGAGGAAGCCGGGGATCGCGATCAGCGGCAGGTCGATGATCGAGTTGAGGCCGCTGTGGGCGTACTCGTCGACGAAGGACGTGAGCGCCGCCGGGCAGCCGGTTCCGCCGCTGCTGGCCAGGCACGCGGGCAGGCCGTCGTGGTTGAAGGCCGCGCGCATCGAGGCGCCGGCCGCGATGGCGTAGGCGGCCA
>DAHWEX010000447.1 GCA_027326205.1 Actinomycetota bacterium | reverse complement strand
ACACCCCGGACCTGATCGACCGCAGCCCCGCCTCCAGCCGGTCGGCGGCGTCGAGCACGTCGTCGGCCCAGCCGACGACGAGCTGTCCCTGCTCGGTGAGGTGCGACCCGGACGGCGCGCGCGCGAGCAGGGCAACGCCGGTGGCCCGCTCCAGGGTCCGCATCCGCGCCGACAGCGCCTGCTGCGAGACGCCGAGCACCGCGGCGGCGGCGGCGATGGAGCCGTGCCTGCCCACCTCGCGCAGCGCCCGCAGCGCGCCCAGGTCGTGCAAGCGGTGCGCCGCGGGCACGCTCGTGCCGGCCCCCGTCTCCGCTGGCTCCGTCGTGCCTGCCGCCACCGTCTCGCCGCCCCCTTGAAACGCCTTGTTACAAGGTAACTTTGTACCCCAGCAAGGAGGGCTTCCTTCCCGCAGGTCAGCCAATCGCCGAACCTGAGATAACCATGACTACCCTGCCTCGCACCCCAGCCGCGGTTACCCAGCAGATCGCCGGTACCGTCGCCCCGTCCGCCCGCACCGCCGCCTCGTCCGCCGCCTCGTCCGCCGCCCCGTCCGCCGCCCCGTCCGCCCGCCCGTCCGGACCGCGCGGGCTGGCCCGGGCCATCGCCCCCGGACTCGCGCTCGCGCTCGGCGTCGCGGCGGTGGCGACGGTCGTCGGGGAGTACGTGCCGCTGGTCGGCAGCGCCGTTCCCGGCGCCGTCATCGGCGCGGTGATCGCGCTCACCCGCAGGCCGGGCGCGCGCCTCGCGCCGGGGCTGGCGTACGCGAGCACCTTCGTCCTGCAGTGCTCGGTGGTCCTGCTCGGAGCGCAGCTGTCCATCGCCGAGGCGGCCCGGGTTGGGCTGTCCTCGCTGCCGGTCATGCTCGGCAGCCTCGCCGTCTGCCTCGCCGCGGCCTGGCTGTACGGGCGACTGCTCGGCGTGCCCCGCGACCTGGGCACGCTGATCGGCGTCGGTACCGGGATCTGCGGGGGCTCGGCGATCGCCGCGGTCTCCCCGGTCATCGAGGCGGCGTCCACCGACGTCGCCTACGCGATCTCCACGATCTTCCTGTTCAACATCGCGGCGGTGCTGACCTTCCCGCTGCTCGGGCACATCCTGGGGATGAGCCAGCAGTCGTTCGGCCTGTTCGCGGGCACGGCGGTGAACGACACGTCGTCCGTGGTCGCCACGGCGGCCACCTACGGCGCGGCCGCGACCAGCCACGCGGTCGTGGTGAAGCTGGTCCGCACCCTCATGATCATCCCGATCTGCCTGGTCCTGGCGGCCCTCACCGCCCGCCGGGCACGCACCGCCACGGCTCCGGCCGGAGCCACTGCCACGACCCCGCGGACCCCGGCGCCGGGTCCGGCCCGGATGTCGCCGCGCCGGGTGCTCAGGCTCGTGCCCTGGTTCCTGATCGGGTTTGTCGTCGTGGCCGCCGTGAACTCCGCCGGAATCATCCCGGCCGCCGCGCACGGCCCGCTCCAGCACGTGTCGGTCTTCCTGGTCGCGGTCGCGTTGTCGGCGATCGGCCTGTCCACCAACGTGGCCGCGCTGCGCGCGGCCGGCCCGAAGCCGCTGCTCCTCGGCGCCCTCCTCTGGATCACGGTGGCCGCGGCGAGCCTGGCCCTCCAGGCTCTCACCGGCACCATCTGACCCTCCCCGCCCGTACTCGCTTCCCCGCGCGCCTGCACTCGGGCCGCCCGCATCCCTGCCCGCACTCGTCCCGCCCAGATAGTGGATCGTTGCGAGTACCCCGTGCCTCGTAACGATCCGCACTGTAACGATCCGCACGGTAACAATCCGCACTGGCCGGCAGCGGGCCGGCCAGTGCGGATAACAGCAACAGGCGCTTGCGCGGACACTGGCGGCAACGCGGTGTAAATCACGCTTATCGCCAGGCTGTGACCGCAGTAGCCTGGACCGGCGGGCTGATCCCGGTGCGGGAGTCGCAGTGCGGGAGTCGCACTGCGGGGAGTCGCACGGCGGGTAGCTAGCCGAGGACGAGCGACAGAAGGGACTGCGGTGCCGTGAGCCGGGCCCAGGTACTACAGACGACGGACGAAGCGGTCGCCGGGATCGCGGACGGCTCCGTGGTCCTCGTCGGCGGCTTCGGCCTCGCCGGGATGCCGTTCGACCTGATCGACGCCCTGATCAGGCAGGGGGCGCGGGACCTGACGATCGTGTCCAACAACGCGGGCAACGGCGACGTCGGGCTGGCCGCGCTGCTCAGGGCCGGCCAGGTCCGCAAGGTGATCTGCTCCTTCCCCCGGCAGGCCGACTCCTGGGTCTTCGACGATCTCTACCGCGCGGGCAAGATCGAGCTCGAGCTCGTCCCCCAGGGCAACCTCGCCGAGCGGATGCGGGCGGCCGGGGCGGGGATCGGGGCGTTCTTCTGCCCGACCGCGGTCGGCACGCCGCTCGCGGAGGGCAAGGAGACCCGGGAAATCGACGGCCGCATTTATGTCCTGGAATATCCGATAAAAGGGGATTACGCCTTCGTCTCCGCCTACCGGGCCGACACGCTCGGCAACGTGGTCTACCGCAAGACCGCCCGCAACTTCGCCCCGGTCATGGCCACCGCCGCGCGCACCACGATCGTGCAGGTCACCGAGGTAGTCCCGGCCGGGGCGCTCGACCCGGAGGCCGTCGTCACCCCCTCGATCTTCGTCGACCGGATCGTCACGGTCGAGGCCCGCCACCACACCGTGCAAGGAGCCCGCTGATGTCCGGGGCGGTGGCCGGGCACCTGGCCGTCGAGAACACCGGCCGCGGCCCGCTGTCCATGGACGAGCTCGCCGCCGTCATCGGCCGCGACATCCCGGC
>DAHWEX010000438.1 GCA_027326205.1 Actinomycetota bacterium | reverse complement strand
CGGCGGGCCAGCGCCCGAGGAGTCAGACCGCCGGCGTCCAGGACCCGCCGGGCCTGCCGCCGCTCGACGTCGCTGAGCGGCCGCGGCCGCCACCGGCCGCCGGCTGGCACCCCCTTACGGGCAAACGACAACGGCAGCCGGTGCACGCGCGGGGCCACGGCGACACCGCTCAGCGCACCGCTGAGCAGGTCGAACATCGAGTCCAGCGAACGGCCCACGAAAAACAGGTCACCATCGCCACCGCGGGCGACCACCTTGCCGGCACAGGCCACCAGGGCATCCAAGAACCACAGGGCAGGCTCACCAGCTCCCTCGAGCAGGGAACCAAGCTGATCAGGGGAGACCAGGTCCCAGCGGAACGGAACGGTCATCTCATCCGGCTCGCCCATGGCCCCTATTGTGCAGCCCGGCGACACTTTGTCCCGAATGGGTTTACCGGCGACCGGCACGGCTGCTGTGACGTACGACAGTCCGGCCACGACGCAGCGCTAGCCTTACCGCCCGTCGGCCGTGGCCTGCCGGTCTTCCTCGCCAGCCGTCAGCTACCCGGCAGCCGCGGATATCGCGTTGATCGCGCTGATCGGCTGGCGCCAGTCGTCGCTTGGGCGTCTCGCCGCGAGGTGACCATAAGGCAGCCGAGTGGGCGAGTCCCTGCGGGAGTCGGAGTGCCAGGCTGATAACCGACAGCAGCAGCGGACGACGCCCGACGCTGGGTCACAAGCCAGGCAACGAAGCAGGCCGAATATTTCGGCGGATGCCTGGGACTTGGTGGCGTGATGCCTGCACCCAGATGCTTCGATTCTGCATGGCCCGGTCACTGAGCGGGCGTTCTCGTCGCGGCAGTAGGAACGTTCACTCACGGGGTGAAGGGGATGATGCAAAACGGGTGGCCAGCCGGGTCCAGCAGCACGCGCCATCGCGGGTCCGGCTGCGGCTGCACGAGCCGGGCGCCCAGCGCAACGGCGTGCCGCTCAAGCTCGCCGACCTGGGCATCCCCGGTCAGGTCCAGGTGAACAACCGGCGTTCCCGGCCAGGCTGGCGGCCGGTAGCCGACGACGTGCTGCATCACGAGGACCACGCCGCCCGACTCGACCACTGCGCTCTTGTCACGGGTCCACAGCAGCGTGCCCGCTAGAAGTCCGGCGTAGAACCTCGCCAGTTCCTCATGATCCCCGCAGTCCAGGGAAACGGCTGCAACCCGGAGTGAAAGGCTCGGCTTGTCCACGGGATGATCGTAACGACGCACGACGCACGGCCCTCGGCACCCGGTGCGACTTTCCCGCCGGGAGCCGGGCTCCAGATCAGCCTGATCTGCGCTGACTTCACGGCGAGCCTGCACGCAGCGGAAACCGCGCATAGCGGCGGCAGTGTGCGCGCCGCCGCACAGCCCGTTGGCCACTTGGCGTAGCAAGCCTGCCTCCGGCACGACGGAACGTCAGGCAAGATGGTCCCGTGCTCGTCATCATCGGCGGCCTGCCCGCGACGGGGAAAACCACGCTGGCGCGAGCCCTCGCGCGCCAGATCGGTGCTGTTCACCTGCGCGTGGATACTATCGAGCAGGCGATCGTCCGTTCCGGGCTGGCCGCTCAGCCGCTGGGCCCGGCCGGCTACCTGGTCGCCTACGCACTGGCCGAGGATCACCTACGGCAAGGACTCACGGTGGTCGCCGAGTCCGTCAACCCCCTGGCCGTCACCCGCGACGCCTGGCGAGACAGGGCAGGCGTGCCGGCGTCGCGGCGGCCGAAGCCGAAATCGTCTGCTCCGACACCGCCGAGCACCGTCACCGGGCCGAGCACCGGACCGTCGATATCCCTGACCTGGCCATGCCGAGCTGGGACGCTATTGTCCACCGCGACTACGAGCCCTGGCACCGAGAGCACATTGTCATCGATACCGCCGCCTGTGACGTAGCCGCCTGCGTTACCGAGCTGCACCGGGCGCTCAGCCAGCGCCGAACAGTACGGCGCGCTGCTCAGTGACTGCCTGAGGGTCCTGGGACCCGACCACCCTCACACCCTTTCCTGTCGGGATCAGATGACCTACTGGGCAAGGCAGGCGAGATAGTGGCGATTCAGGTGCGTGAATGGCGGATGGTAGTCGTCTACCTTCTGCCCACATGAGCATGTCTCGAACCAGCTCCGGCCGGTGTCAGCTCTTCCTTGAGGGAGCGGCGCCGGATTCCCCGGGGTGGCTGATGCGCGACCTCCGCGAGCGGGATGCCGGCGACGGTGCGGACACTCAGGCAGGCAGCAAGCCGGAGGCTGCCGCGGGCCTGGGCGGCGAGGTTCGTCGGCCGGTCATCACTGCCGTGCCGACCAGGCCGTACTTGGTGTACCGGCCGTTGCCGTCAGCGCGATCCGGCTGGCCGCCCGGACCGGAGGCCTAGGCAGCGGGCCGCTGCCTAGGCCTCGCGAGGCCGCTTGTCCTTCTCCGCAGCGGCGGTACGAGTCCTGGGCCTGGGCTGAGGCTGGATGGCGGTGAGCCGGTCGGTGAGGATCCGGCGTTCGGCACGCTCGGCGTCGAGGGCTTTCTCGGCGCGGTCGGCGCGGGCGACGGCTGCAGCTGCGAGTTCACGGGAGGCTTCCTCCAGCGCCCGGCAGGCGGCCTGGACCGTGCTGACTTCGCGGTCAGCCTGCTGACGGGCTGCGTCCAGGCCGGCGGCGGCGCGTCGGGCGTCGGCGATGGCGGTGTCGCGCTCGCGGGCGGCCGTGTCGCGGGCGTCGGCGCCCTGGGCGGCCTGGCGTTCGGCGGCTTCGGCGCGGGCCTCGGCGCTAGCGAGCCCGATGGAGGCTGCCTCTAGGGCACGTTCGAGTTCGGCGATGCGTTCTCCTGCCGTGCGGGCGTGTTCTTCGGCCTGGGCGCGGGCGGCGTCGGCCGCGTCGGCGGCTTCCCACGCGGTCGCGGCCGATTCCGCCGACTCGGAGGCCTGTGCGACCGCGGCGAGGGACTCGGCTGCCGCGGTGGCGGCGCGGGCGTCGGCGTTGCGGCGGGCGGCCTCGGCCTCGGCCAGCACGGCCGCGACCCGGCCCGGGTCGGAGCCGGCCAGTTCCGCGGCTGCCGTCAAGGCCAGCTGGGAGGCCTCGGCCAGGAGCTGGGTCAGCTTCCCGATCACGGTCCCGGGACTGGTTTCCGGGGCGGCGGCGGGGGCGGGCTTGCCGCGCAGGGCGTTGTAGTGGCGCCGGCGGCACTCGTCGCTGCAGAACCGGCGGGACCGGCCCCGTTCCCCGGGCGGGAGCGGCCGGCCGCACCCGGCCCGCCCGCACGACCCTTCGCCTGCGGGCAGACTGCGGTCTTCGGGTGCTGTGGTCATCGTCGTGGTCATGGCATGACCTCCGGGAGTTTCGTTTCGCTTCAGTTCGTTTCGCTTCGCGCTTCGTTTCGCTTCGTTTCGCCTCACCGGGCGGCGTGCGCCGACCAGCGGGAACAAGGAAAGGAGCGGCTGAACGCGCGGGAGGCCGGCTTACGGGCGCTCTGCGCCCGGGCGCGGCTGATGGCAGCGGCGAGCCGACTATGCGCGCGGAGCGGGCGGAAGGCAGGCCGTGTCCCGGTGTCCCCTCCAAGCAGAACGGGCTTGGCCGGGACACCGGGTAAGGCCGTTCGGCTACGACTGCTGCGGGTTCTCGCCGGGCAGGCGCCAGGTGACCTCGGGGAGGTGGCCGGGGTCGTAGATCTCCTGGGCGCCGGCCGTGGTGCCGTCTCCGTGGAAGTGCTGCCAGTCCAGGCCGTGGTCGAGGAAGATCCCCACCTGGCCGCCGCAGCGGCGGCATACCGGGACCGCCTCGTCCCCGGTCGCCTCGTCGCGCGGCGCCGTGCCGGTGATCAGGTCAGCGGCGTCCATCGCGATCTCGAACATCAGCGGGTCGATCATGCTCAGGTATCCCAGGGCCGCTTCGGCCTGCTCGGCGGTGGCCCGGGCTAGCCGGTCACAGCGCTGGCGGGCGGCTGCGTCGGGGTGTACGTGCGCGGGCATGCCGGGCTGCGTGATGATGGGGGACATGGTCTCCTCCAGTTAGGGCTGGTAGGGGGTCTAGGGCCGTCGGGGTGCTGGTAACACCTCGGCGGCCCGCCTGGTTTTCCAGGCTGCTTATATAAGGATAAAGGAACTGGAGTTTGATGTCACTGGACAAAAGGGGCGGATCAGCGAGCAATTATTCGTTATCATGCTTCAAGCCGTCAGCCCTATCGGCCGGGGCGCGGACCAGCCGGTACTGGTGCAGCCGTCACCGCGGGCGCCCGGGACGGAGAATTCGGCCATCGGCCTTCGGCACCCTGGCCCGGGCGAAATGCTCCGGGTTTTTCCTTACACATCGCCCGTGTCATGTCACCTTTGTTGTCCGCTGGGAGTTCCGTTTCGTCCGGCGAAAAGGAAGTATCGGGGGCCGCGCGGAGCAACAGGCCGTTCGGGATTATCTCTAATGCCTTGTGCCGTGGGGAAGTCAGCCAGTGCTGTCATCCTGGCCTCCTTCCGTCAGCGCGAGCGGGTGCGGTTCGCCGGTCAGCGCGGACAGGGCCGTGGCGACCTCGGCGAGCGTGGCGCGCACATACGTCATCGTGACAGTGCCCGTGTCGCCCCGGCCGTCGGTGTGGCCGGCGTAGGCGTGGGCGACCGCCAGCCCGAAGTTACGCTCCACCCAGGTGAGCGTGGTGTGCCGGAGCCAGTGGGTGCTGATTCCCTGGGTGCGGACCCAGGGCAGTTCCCGGCCGAGGCGGACCCACAGATAGTCGTACCGGCGGTCGGTGATCTGGCGCCCGTTCCGGTAGCGCAGCAAGGGCCCGTCCGGCGGGGCGTGCCGTTCCTCTGCATGCCGCGCCAGTGCGGCCATCAGGGTTGGGGAGACCGGCTGCCAGCGGAACGTCTCGCCTTTTCCCGGAGCATGATCAGGCACTGCTCGCGGTCCAGGTCCCGGGGGCGGAGCGCGAGCGCGCCGCCGCGGCGGCAGGCGGTTTCCGTGTGGAGCCGCAGGATAAGCGTGTCGAGTTCGGGGTCGTCGCTCGTGATGGCGGTGACCTGGTTGATCTCGGCCAGGCGGGCGTCGTCCAGGGCCCGGCGGGTGGACGGCTGGCGGCGGGGCTTGGGCACTTTGCTGGCCGGGTTGTCCTTCTCGTCGATCAGCCCGTCGTCCACGGCATGCCGGTACAGGCAGCGCAGCGCGGAGATCAGGTTCTCGGCGGCGTTGTGCCCGCCCCGGCTGTTGCTGCGCTGCACCGCGTTCGCCTTGACGTAGGCCACGAGCTGCTTGACCTCCGACGGCGTCGGCTCGTCCAGGTACCGGTCGCCCCACTGCTCGGTGACCCGCTTCCAGTAGGAGCCGTACGCCCGCAAGGTGGCCGGGGTAAGCGTGGCCGACACGACCGGGACGTACTCGGCGAAGGTCGGCACCGGCGGCCGGCTCGAGGAGGCGGCCGTCAGGTCTTCCACGGACAGGCCCATCGACTTCAGGACCAGCAGAGCCGCCTCTATGTTGGCCTGCTGGGACGAGGCTGGAGAGGTCATGGTCGTCCTCCTTGGACGTGCTGGAACGAGCCGTGGGCGCGGATGGCCTGGTCCACCACGGCGAGCGAGTAAGCAACGAGGGTGCCGGAGTCCGGAAGCGCAGCCAGCAGGACCTGGCCGCCGGCCGCCAGGCCGCAGCGGCGGCGCAGCGCGGCCGGGATGGTGATGTAGCCGCTGGCGGGCACGGTGACCATCCCGCCAGGGTCGCGGCGCGCGGTCACCACACCCGCGTCAGCGGTGAACGTCAACCGGTCGCCTCCGGACCAGCCGAGTGCGGTGACGACGGCCCGCTCGCAGATCCGGCCCGAGGCGTCGATGCGGGCGATGCCGTATACGACGTCATCGGGCGCTGACGGCACCGGAACCGGGGAGGCCAGCGGCAGCCGCCGGGCCGCAGCTGACCTGAAGCGCTGGCGGGACGCCAGGATGCCGGAGGAGGGAATGACGGGAGCCAAGGGCTGGGCGGTCACGGCCGCCTCCCCGGGAGGAGTACAGGGCTAACCGCGATGCCGGCGACAGCGCCGCCGACACAGTAAACAGGGTGATGTGCGCGAGA
>DAHWEX010000428.1 GCA_027326205.1 Actinomycetota bacterium | reverse complement strand
CACGGGGCCTTCCGCTTCGACGCGTCGGAGCAGATGCGCAGGCGCCCCATGGGCACCCTGGTCGACGCGCTGCGCAAGATCGGCGTCCGGGTTTCCTACCAGCGCGGCGAGGGCTACCTTCCGTTCACCGTGGAGGCCGCGGGCGTGCGCGGCGGACGGATCGAACTGGACGCGGGGCTCTCCTCCCAGTACCTGACCGGGCTGCTCATGGCCGCCCCGCTCATGCGGGACGGCCTGACGGTCGACGTGACGCGCATGGTCTCCGCGCCCTACGTCCGCATGACGCTGTCGATGATGCGCGCCTTCGGGGTGACGGTGCAGGAGGACGGGAGCACCTTCCGGGTGCCACCGCAGGCCTACTCCGCCCAGGACTACGGAATCGAGCCCGACGCGTCGAGTTGCAGTTACTTCCTCGCGGCGGCGGCGGTCACCGGCAACGAGGTGACGGTGACCGGGCTGGGGTCGCGCTCCCTCCAGGGCGATGTCGGGTTCGCGCGGGTGCTGCGGGACATGGGGGCGGATGTCGAATTCGCCGATCATTCCATGACGGTCCGGGGGAGGGGCGGGCTGCGCGGAATAGAGGTCAACATGCGCGACATCTCCGACACCATGCCCACGCTCGCCGCCATAGCCCCGTTCGCCGACGGCCCGGTACGGATCACCGACGTTTACAACACCCGCGTCAAGGAATGCGACCGCCTCGACGCCTGCGTCACCAACCTGCGCCGCCTCGGCATCAAGGCGGAAACGGGCGAGGACTGGATCGAGATCCAGCCCGGCTCGCCGCGGCCGGCCGTCGTCGACTGCCGCGGGGACCACCGGATCGCGATGAGCTTCAGCGTGACCGGGCTGCTGGCCCCCGGGGTCGTGCTCGACGACCCGGCCTGCGTCCGCAAGACCTACCCCGGTTTCCACCGCGACCTGGCGGACCTGTGCGCCCGGTGGGACCTGGCGCCCGCCTCGTAACCCGGCGGGGAGTAGCGTGGTGACATGGCCAACACGACGCCCGCCGGCGATCCAGCCCCCACGGTCTTCGTCGTCTTCGGGGCCACCGGAGACCTGGCCAAGCGCATGGTGCTGCCCGCGTTCTACCGGCTGGCGCGGGAGAAGCTGCTCCCCGGGCAGTGGCGGCTGGTCGGGAACGGCCGCGGCGACGTGGCCCACGAGGACTTCCGCGCCCGCTTCCGCGACGCGCTGACCGAGTACGACACGGCGCCGGACCCGCGGGAATGGGACGCCTTCGCCGAGCACGTGTTCTTCGCCGGCGGCGGCTTCAGCACCGAGCGCCCGGGCAGCCTGCTCGACGAGATCGGCGAGGCCCGGACCGCCCTCGGCGGCGAGCCGCAGCTCATCCACTACCTGGCGATCCCGCCCGTCGCCTTCGCCGAGACCACGAAGGCGCTCGGGGAGCACGGGCTCGCCCGGGGCTCCCGCGTCGTCTACGAGAAGCCGTTCGGCACCTCCGGCGCGGACTTCCGCGAACTCGACCAGGTCGTCCACTCGGTCCTCGACGAGCAGCAGGTCTACCGGATCGACCACTTCCTCGGGAAGGAGGCCACCCAGGACCTGCACCTGCTGCGCTTCGCCAACGGGTGGTTCGCCTCGTCCTGGGACGGGGCGCACATCGAGTCGGTGCAGATCGACGTGCCGGAGACGCTCGGCATCAGCGACCGGGCGCAGTTCTACGACGCCACCGGCGCGGTCCTCGACATGCTGGTCACCCACCTCTTCCAGGTGGCCGCGGAGGTCGCCATGGAACCCCCGCCCAGCCTGGGCGCGCGGGACCTGCAGGCCGCCAGGGAAGAGGTCATCGGCTGCTTCCGGCCGCTGGACCCCGCGGACGTAGTGCTCGGCCAGTTCGACGGGTACCGGGACGTCCCCGGGGTCGATCCCCGGTCAACCCGGGACACCTACGTCGCCGCCCGGCTCTGGATCGACAGCGACCGCTGGCGCGGCGTCCCGTTCTACCTGCGCACGGGCAAGCGCCTGGCCGCCTCGGCGCAGCGGGTCAGCATCATCCTGCGCGACCCGCCAGGGCCGCTGGCCGGCCAGCTACCGCCCGGCGCCAACGTGCTCTGCTTCTCCCTCGCCGGGGACGGCGACATCGACCTCTCCCTCGTGGCCAAGAAGCCCGGCCCGGCCCTCGACCTGGACGTCGCGCACGCGGGCATCTCCCTCGCCAGCCTGCCCGGCGCGGATCCGCTGCCGCCCTACGTCCGGCTGATCCACGACGTCCTGCTCGGCGACCGCTCGCTGTTCACCCGCCCCGACGGGCTCGCCGCCGTCTGGGACGTCGCCGGGCCGATCCTGTCCGGACCGCCCCGGCTCCAGTCCTACGCGCCCGGCTCCTGGGGGCCGGCCGCGGCCGGGGACCTCGTCGCGCCGGGGAAGTGGATCCTGGGCCAGTAGCCAGCGGGGGTAACTTCTTTCGCACACGGAACGGGCCGTGGGTGCCCGCTATCCGGCAGCAGTCGCCGACCTTGTCCGGCGGCGGGGCGCCCGGCTTACTGCTCCGCACCGTCGTCCCGGTCCGGCGTCGCGGTGAGCATGTCTTCGTACCCGCCGCCGAGGATCCGCACCGGGTCGGCCCCGCCGAGCAGGGCGTCGCGCATCGCGGCCTCGCGCCGGGCGAGTCCGGCCGCCACGGCGAGCACCTGGCGGGCGCGGGCCCTGGGCACCGCCACGATCCCGGTGCCGTCGGCGGCGATGAGGTCGCCCGCGGCGATCTGGAAGCCGTCGATGCTGACCGGCTCGCCGCAGGACACCTCGTGGCAGCGCCCGCGCGCGGTGCGCGGCGTTCCGCCCGGGCAGAAGACCGGGAAACCAAGCTCGCGGGCCTCGTCCAGGTCGCGGACGGCGCCGCTGCTCAGCACGCCGCCGACGCCGCGCACCGCGGCGGCGGCGGACAGCAGGCCGCCCCAGGAGCCCGCGTCGATCCGGTCGCCCGCGTCCACCACGATGACGTTGCCCGGCTGGCTGCGCGCGATGGCCCGCACCCCGAGGTGCACCGAGCCCGCCGGGGCAGGCCCGGCCGCCAGCCGCATCGTGACGGCCCAGCCGAGCGCGCGCGCCCCGGCCCACGCGGCGGTGGCCCCGCCGAGGGTCCGCCCGAAGCCGCTGCCGGGTCCGCCCAGGGCGTCGATGGCATCCGAGAGGGCGCAGGTGTCCAGCCCGGCGTAGTCGCGCAGGCTCTCGCCGAGATCGGTCATGAGCGGGAAACCATGCCGTTGCCGGCGGCGCCGCGGCTAACCGGCCTGCGCAGTTCCGTCATCTCTTGGCGCCCCACCCATCTGTGACAACGCGGTAGCCCGAACGCGGCGGCGTAGCAGGCAGGCGATGTCCTCAAGTCTATTTCCGTCCCCTTCCATCCCGTCCAGTCCAGTCTCGTCCAGTCTCGTCCCGGCCGGGCCGCGCCGGGCCGGGGTGCACGCGGGCTTGACCCCGCGCGCCGCGGGTCTCCGTGGGCCGCCACCCTCGGCTCCCGTGAGCCGGCTGCCGCGGAGGTGGCGGTCCACAGTCCCCCCAGGAGCGTGCCGGCGTCCGGGCCGGCACGGTGATGGTCTTAGGGCACGAGCCCGAACGCGGTCGACGTCCACTCGTACTGCGCCTGGAGCAGTTCGTGCAGCAGTGCCACGATCATGTCGTCGGCGGCCGGGTCGTCGTCCGTGACCTCGATGTCCGCCGCGGTGCCGCCGTCGGGGAGCCAGCCGGCCAGGGCGTTGCCCGCCCGGTCGACGGCCAGGGCGACAACGGGGAGCATGGCGCGGCCGGGGTCGTGCCAGGCCATCGCGATCGCGTCGAAGCGCAAAACCCGCTGTGCGATGCGGATCCGGTCGCTGTACGCGGAGATGTCCGGGACCGGCTGGCTCCGCAGGGCGGCGATGCCGGTGCGCAAGAACGTGGCGAGGCTCTGGCCGCATTCCAGCCAGCCAAGGCCAAGATCGCCGCCGAACGGCACTTCGGCCGGCATCGGGAATGGGGGATCGGGCAAGGTGTTCTGCCCGAGGTGCAGGCGCGGCACGGCAAGCGGAATGCCGACGTATTCGGCGATGGTGCTATGCACGAGCCTGCCGAGAAGTCCGAATCCGTGGTCCGGCACGCCGGCCAGTGGGCGAATCTCATCGTTGTTCGGCATAAGGAAATGATTGCACAAAATCACGACTCAGTCACTAGGCGTAACGAAATTAGTTAATATCTTCCAGCGCAATGGCATCATGACACCTAACGCCGTATATTCTGGATTTACCTAGATATAAGCCTTATCAGCCTTTTGGTTCTGATATGTCCAGTCGCGCCTGTGAGCAGTGATGATAGCGCGCCGTCCGTCACCGGTCGCTACTTCCGGTGACTCACAATCACTCTAGGTAGCCAGCGTTCCGCCGGATGATGCGCGAAATTCAAGTGACCGGCAACGCT
>DAHWEX010000426.1 GCA_027326205.1 Actinomycetota bacterium | reverse complement strand
CGTCGATGATCACGTCCACGCCCGCCTCGAGCAGCTCCGCGTAGGCCCGCTCCCCCGCCTCGGCCACGGCGGCGTCGTTCTGCTGGGCGACGGTGACGACGGCCTCGAACGGGGCGATCGCGGCGGGCCAGACGATGCCCTTGCCGTCGTGGTGCACCTCGATGCAGGCGGCCATCGCGCGCTCCACGCCAATGCCGTAGCAGCCCATGATCGGCTTGAGCGGCTTGCCGTCCGGGCCGGAGACCGTGATGTCGAGGGCGTCGGAGTACTTGTAGCCGAGCTTGAAGATGTGCCCGACCTCGATGCCCTTGATCACCTTGAGCGGGTTGCCGCACCTGGTGCACGGCTCCCCCTCCTCGGCCGCGCGCAGGTCGGCCCACCGGCCGACGTGGATGTCCCGGGCGACGTCGACGCCGCGCAGGTGCACGTCGTCGCTGTTCGCCCCGGTGGTCATGCCTTCCCGGCCCTGCAGCGCGTGATCGGCGATCACCGGGAGGCTGGCCGAGACGCCGACCGCGCCGAGCGAGCCGGGGTGCGCGCCCAGTTCGGCGAAGATCTCGTCGGCCTCCGCCGGGCGGACCGAGACCGCGCCGGTCGCGTCGATGAGCTTCTGCTCTTCAAGGGCGTGGTCGCCGCGCAGCAGGACCAGGGTCAGCTTGCCGTCGAGGACGTAGACGAGGGTCTTGATCTGCCGGTCCCCTGGCGCGTCGTAGCCGGTGGCGAGGTCGTCGATGGTGCGCACGCCTGGCGTGTCGAAGCGCTCGGGCTTGGGCAGGGCCCGGGCCTGGTCGGCGCCCCGGTCGGCCGGCGGGAGCGCGGAGACCGCCGCCTCGGCGTTCGCCGCGTAGCCGCACTCCGGCGAGTAGACGATGTCGTCCTCGCCGGTCGGCGACGGGCAGACGAACTCCGTCGAACCGGAGCCGCCCATCGCGCCGTTCGACGCCTCCACTCCGATCGCGGGGATGCCGATCCGGGTGAACGCCCGGGCGTAGGCGTCGTGATGCGCGCCGAAGGACTTGTCGAGGCCGTCGGCGTCCGCGTCGAAGCTGTAGGAGTCCTTCATGGTGAACTCGCGGGTGCGCATGAGGCCGGCCTTGGGGCGGGGCTCGTCGCGGAGCTTGGTCTGGAACTGGTACCACATCTGCGGCAGTTCCTTGTAGGAGTTCAGCTCGGTGGCCAGGGTCGACACGATCTCCTCGTGGGTCATGCCGAGCGCGAGGTCCGCGCCCTTGCGGTCCTTGAGCCGGAACATCTCCTCGCCCATGAGCGCCCAGCGGCCGCTGCGCTGCCAGACCTCCGCCGGGTGCATGACCGGCATCAGGATCTCCTGCGCGCCGATCTTGTTCATCTCGTCGCGGATGATGCCGATGACCTTCAGCCTGACCCTGACCGCCAGCGGGAGCAGCGAGTAGTGCCCCGCCATCAACTGGCGGATGTACCCGGCGCGCAGCAGTAGCCGGTGGCTGGGCGCGCCCGCCTCGGCCGGGTCATCCCGCAGGGTTGGGATGTGCATGGTTGACCAGCGCACGTCGTTAGCTCCGTCTTTGTTCGCGTCTGATGAGGCCGCCCGCACCCGGATGCCCGGCCGACGGCCCGAGAAAGGCTAAGAGCCCCAAGTCAGGAGTTTATCGCCGGCCCGCCGCCGCGCCGGTCAATATTCACGTCTGTTCACGCCCGCTCGCCCCCGCGGGTCCACCGCGACCGCCGCCCACGCGGCGGGGACGGGGGCGCGGCAGTGGCGCGAACGCTGCGCGGGCGGCGGTTTGGGCCGGCCATGGCGGGTAACACGTCATCATCAGCGTGACACCGGGGGTGCTCGCGGGGTAATTCGTCACTAGGCGGAACCGGCGGGCTGTTTTACAGTGCCATTGGAACGTAAGTCGGTTTTCAACGGACCATATTGAGGGCACATCGATTACGGAGCGCCGCCCCATGGCGGCGAATCGGTACGCTGAGATGGTGAGATGGATGGCTTGGCCCCGAATCAGCAATTCCAGGTCATCAGCGCAGCCCGGTACGCACCCGCACGACGGCGTGCAGGCAACCGTGAACCCGGCGCCCGACGCTGAGCCGCCCCCCGGCAGCGGACAGAGCACCGGGGTCAGTGGCATCGCGCACGCAGTCGCCTACAAGGGCGGCTCAGGCGGTCCAGGACCGGCCGCCCCCCGACCCGGCCGAAGGCCGCGCCCGATCAGGTACGGCCACTCGGCGGACGACCAGGTGCCGCCCGCCCGCCCGCCCGCCGCGCCGCCGCCTACGGCGCCGCCGGCCGAAGACATCGCGCCGCCCACCGGGGCGGTGCCGCCGTCGGCCAGCCCGGCGGCGGCCTTCGCACCGCCGGCCGAACCGTACGCCGTGCCCGAACCGTACGCCGGACCCGTCCCGCCGGACCCGGCCGTGCCTGACCTCGACGACGGCCTAGACGACTACGAGGGAACCGCCGGACTCGTCTACGAGGCACGGCCCGCCTACGACGAACCCGCCTACCCGTCGCAGGAGCCCGTGCTCAACGAGGGGCTCGGCATCTTCGGCGGCGTGACGACCACCGAGGTCCCCGAGGACGCCGTTCCCACCAGGGAGTTCGAGCGCCAGCCGCCACTGCCCGGTCCCGAGCCGGGCCGTGCGGGGCCGGACGAAGCGGCCTGGAACGCGCCGGCCGCCCCGCCGGCGGCGGGCAGCGGGGCGGAGCACAGCGGGGCGGAGGGCAAGCCGGGACCGTTCGGCCGGATCCGGGGCATCCGACTGGGCGGCCAGCAGGCCGACGAGGGCGATCCCCGGGTATACGTGCGGGACCTGCCGCCGGACGTGCAGTTGCGCTTCATCCGGGACCGGGTCATCATCGTGGTGGCCGTCGGCGTGGTGTCCTTCCTCCTGTTGCGGTCCTGGCCCGTCTCGGTCACGCTGGCGATCGTCGCCTGGGTGCTCGACACCGTGCGCAGGTCCCGGACCGCCGCCCTGTACGTCAACGGCGGAGCGCACCCCGGCGCCCGCAAGGCGACCACCAGGCAACTGCGGAAGATGCGGCGCGACGGTTACTTCTCGCTGGACGCGCGGCCGATCCCGGACAGCCGCGAGTTCATCGACCACCTGGTGATCGGGCCCACCGGGGTCTACGCGATCGACTCGGAGAAGTGGAACCCGAAGCTGCCGATCAGGACGTGGAACAACAAGAAGCTCTACCACGGGCCCGAGTCGCAGAAAGACCGGCTTGAGCACGCGGTCTGGGAGGCGTCGCAGGCCAGCGAGATCCTTTCCGGCGCGCTCGGCACCGAGATCAAGGTCAAGCCCGCCCTGGCCATCTACGGGCCGAAGATCCCGTGGAACGTCGCCACGATCAGGAACGTCGACGTGTTCACCGGGCCGGCGCTGCGCAAGTACCTCAGGGGACGCGGCCGGATGAAGGACGGAGTAGAGCGGCTGACCCGCGAAGAAGTCCGGACCATCTACGACACGGCGGCCCGGGTGCTTCCTGACGTCGCGCAGAGCCACGCCCCGGTACCCGCGCCCCGGTAGGCTGAACTTCCCACTAGCTTTGTGAGGGGAGTTCGGCGATGCCGCCGTTGAGGTCACGCACGGTCACGCACGGTCGGAACATGGCGGGAGCGCGCGCGCTGCTGCGCGCGACCGGGGTAGCCAACGAGGACTTCGGCAAGCCGATTATCGCCGTCGCCAACAGCTTTACCGAGTTCGTGCCCGGTCATGTGCACCTGGCCGCCGTGGGGCGGGTGAACGCCGACGCGGTGCGCGCCGCCGGCGGGATCCCCCGCGAGTTCAACTCGATCGCCGTCGACGACGGCATCGCGATGGGACACGGCGGGATGCTGTACTCGCTGCCGTCCCGCGAGCTGATCGCCGACTCGGTCGAGTACATGGTCAACGCGCACTGCGCGGACGCGCTGATCTGCGTGTCCAACTGCGACAAGATCACCCCCGGCATGCTGATCGCCGCGATGCGGCTCAACATCCCGACGGTGTTCGTCTCCGGCGGCCCGATGGAGGCCGGGAAGGTCACCACCGCCGCCGGGGTCCGCAAGCTTGACCTGATCGACTCGATGATCGCGTCCGCGGACGCGTCGGTGTCGGACGGCGAACTGGCCGAGATCGAGGAGAACGCCTGCCCGACCTGCGGGTCCTGTTCGGGTATGTTCACCGCGAACTCGATGAACTGCCTCACCGAGGCGATCGGGCTCGCGCTGCCGGGAAACGGGACAACGCTCGCCACGCACGTCGCCCGGCGCGGGCTGTTCGAGCGGGCCGGCGCCCTGGTCGTCGAGCTGGCCAGGCGGTACTACTTCGAAGACGACCAGTCCGTGCTGCCCCGGTCGATCGCGACGCGGGACGCCTTCGAGAATGCCATGGCGCTCGACATCGCGATGGGCGGGTCGACGAACACGATCTTGCACCTGCTCGCCGCCGCGCGCGAGGCCGAGGTGGACTTCGGGCTCAAGGAGATCGACGAGCTCTCCCGCCGGGTGCCGTGCCTGTGCAAGGTCGCGCCGAATGGCGTCTATCACGTCGAGGACGTGCACCGGGCCGGCGGGATCCCCACGATCCTCGGCGAGCTGGACCGGGCCGGGCTGCTCAACGCCGCGGTGCACTCGGTGCACGGGTCGTCGCTCGCCGACTGGGACCTGCGGTCCGGGTCCACGCTGCCCGAGGCTGTCGAGCTGTACCATGCCGCGCCGGGCGGCGTGCGGACGACGCAGGGGTACTCGCAGTCCGCCCGGTGGGAGTCCCTGGACCTCGACGCCGCAGCCGGGTGCATCCGTGACCTCGAGCACGCGTACAGCACCGACGGCGGGCTGTGCATGCTGTACGGGAACCTGGCGGCGGACGGCGGGGTCGTCAAGACGGCCGGCGTGCCGGAGGAACTGCTGACGTTCTCCGGGCCAGCGGTCGTGTTCGAATCGCAGGAAGACGCCGTCGACGGCATCCTCGCGAACCGGGTGAAGGCCGGGGACGTCGTGGTCATCCGGTACGAGGGGCCGCGCGGCGGGCCCGGGATGCAGGAGATGCTGTACCCGACGTCGTTCCTGAAGGGCAAGGGGCTCGGCCGGGCCTGCGCGCTGATCACCGACGGGCGGTTCTCCGGCGGGACGTCGGGGCTGTCGATCGGGCACATCTCCCCCGAGGCGGCCAGCGGCGGCGTTATCGCGCTCGTGCGGGACGGGGACACGATCGTCATCGACATCCCCCGCCGCGAACTGCGGCTCGACGTGCCGGACGCTGAGCTGGCGGAGCGGCGGCAGGCCCTGCTCAGCGCGCACGGCTCGTACCGGCCGGCGGCGCGGCAGCGGCCGGTGAGCGCGGCGCTCCAGGTGTACGCGGCGCTCGCCACGTCGGCCTCCACCGGCGCGGCGCGGGACATCTCAGCCCTGGCCCGGCTGACCACGGAGGCCTCGCATGAGCGCACTTCCTAGCCGGACCACCAACCCCAACCCCCGGATACAGACACGGCGCCACAGGCGCCGACCCGGGGGCTTGCCCGCGGCGAGGGGGC
>DAHWEX010000386.1 GCA_027326205.1 Actinomycetota bacterium | reverse complement strand
AACGCCTCGATCCGCAGCGGGGGCATGGCCGCGCGGTTGAAGTAGTCGCCCCACTCCCGCGGGAGCGTCTGCTCCGTCGCGCCTACCTCCAGGACCCGCGACAGCATCCCGACCGGCGATTCGTTGTAGCGGAAGTTGTTCACCGCTCCCGCGACCTCGCCCTCCTCGATCAGGTACACGCCGTCGCGGGTCAGGCCGGTCAGCAGCAGGGTCTGGGGGTCAACCAGCCGGATGTACCACAGGCAGGTCAGCAGCAGGCCGCGCTTGGTCGACGCGATCATCTCCTCAAGCGACGCCGAGGCGCCGGGGGCGGTCAGGATGAGGTTGTCCGCCGGCGGGGTGGCCGGCAGGCCGGTGAGTCCCGCCGAGTAGCGGCTGCTGTGCAGCGCCGACAGCGTGCCCGCGGTGATCCAGTTCGCGCGCGGCGCGGGGAGGCCGTTGTCGAAGACGGAGGAGTCACGGCCGGAGGCGTGGGCCACCACGAACGGCGCGCACTCAAGGCCCGGGTAGGACGGGTCGCTGAACAGGTCCAGCGGCTGCGCGGACAGGCGCTCGCCGATCCTGGTGCCGCCACCCGGCTTGGAGAACACCGTGCGCCCCTCGCCGGCGTCGCGGGCGCCGGCGGACCAGTACAGGTAGGTCAGCATGTCCGAGACGGCGGTCGGCGGCAGCAGGGTCTCGTACCGCCCGGCGGGCAGGTCGAGGCGCCGCTCCTGCCATGACAGCCGCGTCGCGAGCGAGGCGTCCAGCGCCGCCACGTCCACGTCGGCGAAGTCCCGCGTCGACGCCCCCGCCCACGCCGAGCGTGCCAGGTCGGCGGACTTCGCGTTGAGCTCCAGGCGGCCGGCCGGCTGGTCGTAGCGGGCCCGCACCCCCGCGGAGGTGCCCACGAAGGTCGAGGTCACCCCGTGCTCGGCGAACCCGTACAGCTTCCGCCCGGCCGCCTCGGCGGCGCGCAGCGTCTCGCCGAGGTGCGCGGAGAAGGAACGGAAGACACCGAAGTCCGTCGCGCCCGGCGCGGCTGACCAGGCCGCGTCTTCCGAACGGTTCGCTGTTTCACCCGGCACCAGCCCCGCCGCGTCCTCGGCGGGCGACGCCTCGGCGGCGGCCTTCTCCGCCTCCCGCACCAGGTCCCCGGCCTGGGCCGGGGTGACGCCGGAGCGGGTGACCGTCCCGACGCCCGCGGTGCCGCCGGCCCGCCGGTCGACGGCGATCACGGTCAGCGACCGGGTGGCGGCCACGCCGTTGGTGGTGAGCGTGTTGCCCGCCCAGCGCAGGTTCGCGGTCGAGGACTCCTCCGCGATCACGATGGTCTCGCCGCCCGGCCGGGCCGCGGCGAGCGCGCGCTCAACGGTCTCCTGCGGGCTTGCCGCGAAATCGCTGTGGCTCACTTACTTCCCCTCCTCGGCGGTGTTGAGCACCCGCACCTGACGGAACAGCGCGGCGGGTGCGCCGTGGCTGACCGGGGCGACCTGCCCGGGCTGCCCCTTGCCGCAGTTGAAGGCGCCGCCGAGCACGTACGTCTGCGGGCCGCCCACCGCCTCCATCGAGTTCCAGAAGTCCGTCGTCGTCGCCTGGTAGGCCACGTCCTTGAGCTGGCCGTCGAGCCGGCCGTTCCTGATCCGGAAGAAGCGCTGCCCGGTGAACTGGAAGTTGTAGCGCTGCATGTCGATCGACCACGACTTGTCGCCCACGACGTAGATGCCGTTCTCGACCCCGGCGATCAGCTCGGCGGTGTCCGGGCCGCCCGCCGCCGCCTCGAGGGACACGTTGGCCATCCGCTGCAGCGGCATGTGCCCGGGGGAGTCGGCGAAGGAGCAGCCGTTCGACCGGCCGAAGCCCTTGAGCCGCGCCATCCGCCGGTCGAGTTGGTAGCCGACGAGCACGCCGCCGGAGATCAGGGGCCAGGACTGCCCGGCGACGCCCTCGTCGTCGTAGCCGACGGTCGCCAGGCCGTGGACCGCGGTGCGGTCACCGGTGACGTTCATGACCGGCGAGCCGTACTGGAGGCTGCCCAGTTTGTCGAACGTGGCGAACGAGGTGCCCGCGTAGGCGGCCTCGTAGCCGAGGGCCCGGTCGAGCTCGGTGGCGTGCCCGATCGACTCGTGGATCGTCAGCCACAGGTTGGACGGGTCGATCACCAGGTCATAGCGGCCGGCCTCGACGGACGGCGCCTTGAGCTTGGCGGCGAGCAGTTCGGGCAGCTCGGCGAGTTCCGTGGCGAAGTCCCAGCCCGTGCCGAGCAGGTACTCCCAGCCCCGGCCGACGGGCGGGGCGACCGTGCGCATGTCGTCGAACCCGCTCTCGGTGACCGCGGTGGCCTCGAGCTCGGGGTGCAGCCTGACCCGCTGCTGGGTGGCGGTGGTCGCGCCGTCGGTGTAGAACTTGCATTCCTTCACCAGGACGACCGAGGCGTCGGCGTGGCTCACCACGGGGTGCGCGAGCAGCCCCGCCGACCAGTCCGCGAGGAGGTCGACCTTCTCCTTGGCGGGGACGGCGAACGGGTCGACCTCATAGGCCGATACCCAGGTGACGTCCCCGTAGGCGGGCTCGGGGGCGAGGTCGATGCGCTCGGTGTTCATCGCGGCGGCGACCTTGGCCACCTCGACGGCGTGCCGGGCCGCGTCCCGCGCGGCCTCCGGCGTCAGGTCGACGGCAGCGGCGAAGCCCCACGTGCCGTCGACGATGACCCGGACCGCGAGCCCGCTGTCGTCGCCGTCGGACAGGGACTGCAGCTTGCCGTCCGACAGCGCGATCCGCTGCCCGCGGGTCCGCTCGACCCGGAAGTCGGCATGGTCCGCGCCGAGCGTCCGCGCGGCGTCAAGCGCGGCGTCGGCGAGGTTCCTCAGCGGCAGCGCCGCGAACTCAGCGTCTATGCGTCCGTCATGATCTCCCACGGCACAAGAACCTATCCCGTCTGGTTACCGGTTAGCCAAAGACCCCTTCAAGTCGAAGCTTCGCGCCTTCACGTCAAGAGCCTTCACGTCACAACCAGGCTCCCTGGTGCCCTATCGCGTTTCCGTCGTGCGAGACAGAGCCGACTGTCCGCTGACGGCCTGCGGCCTGTCGCCGTCCGGCTGACGCATGCCCCCGAAGGGAAAGGCTCCGAGTGTCAGGGCTGCCGCGACCCAAGCCCGTAGAGCTTCGCTGGGTTGCGGGCCCACCCCGCCCGCCGGATCGGAGCTTGGGCGCGGCGGCGCGGTTTCTGGAGGGTTCCTACAAATGAGCCGGGTGGATCTTCGTGACGAGCGGCATCGAGAGCGGGGGAGCGGTGCGGGAAGGTGAACACGGTGGACCGATAACGGCAACCACCTGACGCGTACTCGGCGCCGCAGGCGCCGTCCCGGGGGCTTGCCCCCGGCGAGGGGGATATGGGGGAGGGACTCCCCCATGATTTGGGGGGTCACCGGGGGGATCATTCCCCCCGGGGGAAATACCGACGGTACTCTCGGCTGTCGGACTTGGCGGGAACCTGGAGGGTGAGCGTGGGGCGTTCGGTGCTGGTGACCGGGGGGAACCGGGGGATCGGGCTGGCGATCGCGCGGCGGCTCGCCGCCGACGGGGACAGCGTCACCGTGACCTCCCGCTCGGGCGAGCCCGTCGACGGGCTGTCCGTGGTCCAGTGCGATGTCCGCGACGCCGCCTCGGTCGACGCCGCCTTCACCGCGGTGGAGCAGGAGCAGGGGCCGGTGGAGGTGCTCGTCGCCAACGCCGGGGTCACCCGGGACCAGTTGCTCGCGTTGCTGAAGGAAGAGGCCTTCACCGACGTCGTCGACACGAACCTGACCGGTGCCTACCGGGTCGCCAAGCGGGCCGTGCGCGGCATGATGAGGATGCGGCGCGGCCGGATGATCTTCATCTCCTCCGTGGTGGGCCTGTACGGCTCCCCCGGCCAGGCCAACTACGCCGCTTCGAAGGCCGGCCTGGTCGGCCTGGCCAGGTCCCTCGCCCGCGAACTGGGCTCGCGCGGCATCACCGCCAACGTGATCGCGCCCGGGTTCGTGGACAGCGACATGACCGCGGTGCTCGGCGAGGAGCGCAAGGCGCAGATTATCGGTGCGGTCCCGCTCGGCCGGTACGCGTCGGCCGACGAGGTGGCCGGCGCGGTCGCGTTCCTCGCGGGTCCGGACGCCGCCTACGTCACCGGCGCGGTCATCCCGGTCGACGGCGGCCTGGGCATGGGTCATTAAGGAGAGCAAGATGGGCATTCTCGATGGCAAGAGGATTCTGGTGACGGGCGTCCTCACCACGGACTCGATTGCCTTTCACACGGCGCGGGTGGCGCAGGAGCAGGGGGCGACCCTGGTGCTGACCGCTTTCCCCCGGCTGACCTTGACCGAGCGGCTCGCCAAGCGGCTCCCGCAGCCCGCGCCGGTGGTGGAGCTCGACATCACCAGCACCGAGCACCTTGAGTCGCTCGCCGACCGGCTCAAGGAGCACGTCGACGGCCTCGACGGGGTGGTCCACTCGATCGCGAACGCCCCGCAGGGCGCGCTCGGCGGCAACTTCCTCGCCACCCCGTGGGAGGACGTGGCCAAGGCCGTGCACGTGTCCGCCTTCTCGCTGAAGTCGCTGGCGATGGCGGCGCTGCCGCTGATGCCGGACGGCGGGAGCGTGGTCGGCCTCGACTTCGACGCGTCCGTCGCCTGGCCGGGCTACGACTGGATGGGAGTGGCCAAGGCCGGGCTCGAGTCCTGCTCCCGGTACCTGGCCCGCGACCTCGGCCCGCACAAGGTCAGGGTCAACCTGGTGGCAGCGGGCCCGCTCAAGACGATGGCGGCCAAGTCCATACCGGGCTTCGAGAAGTTCGAGGACGTGTGGGCGCAGCGCGCCCCGCTCGGCTGGGACAACGCCAACCCGGAGGCCGCGGCGCGAGCCTGCGTCGCGCTGCTTTCCGACTGGTTTCCGGCGACGACCGGGGAGATCGTCCACGTCGACGGGGGCGTCCACGCGGTCGGCGTCTAAGCCCGGCCGGCAGCGGGAGGCCCCGTGCCGGCAGCGCACCGCGGGCGGTGCGCTGCCGGCTTGCCCATCGCGTGAGCCGACTTGCGCACCGGGCATTTGGTCCGGATACTGCAGTTCATGGGTGGATCTGCGGCCGAGATTCCCGCCGCGCGGGATGAACAGCCAGTTCCCGGACTGCGCGCCTCCGACGCCGAGCGGGATCAGGTGGTGGCCAAGCTCAGGGACGAGTTCGTGGCCGGCCGCCTGTCCCACGAGACCTTCCTGCACCGGGTCAACCTGGTGCTGGAAACCCGCGGGCAGGCGGAACTGCCGCCCTTTGTCGCCGACCTCCCCGCCGATCTCCCCGCAAGGCGCGGACTCGCCGGCTGGCTGCGCGGTGCCTGGTCCCGCGTGACCGGCGCCGGCGCCGCTCAGGCGCCGTCGGCGTTCGCGACCGGGCAGATCCCGGGCAGCGCGCTGTCGGCCGTCGGGCAGGCCCGCAGGCCCACCACGACGATGAGCGCCGCGCCGGACCGGCGGCAGCCGTTCACGCTGCAGTTCCCGCGGGTCGGCGGCGAGCGGTTCACCATCGGGCGGGACGCGAGTTGCGACCTGGCGATCGCCGACATGACGGTCTCCCGGCAGCACGCCCAGCTTGAGCGCTCCACGGACGGCTGGCTGCTGTCTGACCTGGAGTCCACCAACGGAACCCGGGTCAACGGCTGGCGGGTCCGCGGCCAGGTCCCGGTCAAGGCCGGCGACCTGGTGAGCTTCGGCAGCCTCGAAGTC
>DAHWEX010000379.1 GCA_027326205.1 Actinomycetota bacterium | reverse complement strand
GACTTCGCCCCCGTCCCCGGGGTCTCCTACGGCGGCGGGTCGTCCTGGCAGTCGCTGACCCGGGGCACCGGCTCGATCGAGGCGGACTACCTGAACGGGGAGATCGCCTTGCTCGGCCGCGAGCACGGGATCCCCACCCCGGTCAACGAGACCCTGCAACGGCTGGCCAACCGGGCCGCCGCCGGCCGCCGGCCGCCCGGCTCGCTGCGCCCGGAGGAAATCCTCGCCCTGGTCGGCTAGCCCGCCCGCCGGCTAACTGCCTGGCCAGTCCGGGTCACGCATCGTGCCAAGCCGCGCAATGAGGTCTACGCTCCAGCCAAGGCACCGGTGCACGGGAGGGGCAACGATGGCAGCGGCAGACGACGACAAGGGCCCGGGCCGCGGGCACCTGCGGGCGGCCCACGCCGACCGTGAGCGAGCGGTCGGCGTGCTGAAGACCGCGTTCGTGCGCGGCATGCTCGACAAGGACGAGTTCGACGAGCGGGTGACCCGCGCGTTCGCCAGCCGCACCTACGCGGAACTGGCGGTCGTCACCGCTGACCTGCCGGCGGACCTCCCGGCCGCCGCCCCGCCGCCACCGGCCCCAGCGCGGAAAGCCGCAGCGCAGCAAGCAGAAGCGCAGGAAGAAGAAGCGCAGGAAGAAGAATGGCTGACGATGAAGCGCGCGGCCGTCGTCAGCGCCCTCCTGCTGGCCGTGGTCGGGCTGGTGTTCGTGTTCGGGTGGGTGTTCCAGAACCCCGGCGTGCTGGTCATCGTGGGGCCCCTTTCGTTCGTCGCCTGGACGTGCGTCTCCGGCTCGCTCGTCGTGGAGGCGTGGACCCGGCGGCGTGCCCGGCCCCGGCTGCCGCGGGCACCCGGCCCGGGGCGCCGGTCTCTTCCGGGCCCCGAGGCCGGCCGCAAGGTCAGGCGGCGGCGCTCCCCCGGCGCCGGCGACCTCACGCTGGCCGTTACCGCCTGAACCGGTCAATTGCTTGTATGCATATAATAGATATATGTCTACAAGTAATCGGCGGCCGTGGCTCATCCTCAGCATCTGCTGCCTGAGTTTGCTGGTCGTGGGGATCGACGTCACGATCGTGAACGTCGCGCTGCCCTCCATCGCCCGCGGCCTGCACGGGACGCTGAGCGACCTGCAGTGGACCGTGGACGCCTACACGCTGGTGATCGGCAGCCTGCTGATGGCGTCGGGTTCGGCGGCGGACCGCTTCGGCCGCAAGCGCGTCTTCCAGGTCGGCCTGGCCCTGTTCACGCTCGGGTCGCTGCTGTGCAGCCTGGCGACGAGCGTCACCGCCCTGATCGCGTTCCGCGGGCTGCAGGCCCTGGGCGGGTCGATGCTCAACCCGGTCGCCCTGTCGATCATCAGCAACACGTTCACCGAGCGCCGGGAGCGGGCCCGGGCGATGGGCGTCTGGGGTGCCGTGTTCGGCATCAGCCTCGCGCTCGGCCCCGTCGTCGGCGGCGTGCTCGTCACCAGCTTCAGCTGGCGGGCGATCTTCTGGATCAACATCCCGATCGGCGTGGCGGCCATCGTGCTCACCCGGCTCTTCGTGCCCGAGTCCAAGGCGGGCACCGCGCGCCGCTTCGACCCGTGGGGCCAGCTCCTGGTCGTCGTCATGCTCGTCGCGCTCACCTACGCCGTCATCGAGGGGCCCTCCGACGGCTGGGGGTCGCCGCTCAACGTGGCGATGTTCGCCGCCGCGGCGGCCGCGGCGGCGTCCCTCGTGCTCGTCGAGCTGCGCCGCGAGCAGCCGCTGCTGGAGATGCGGTTCTTCCGCAGCGTGCCGTTCAGCGGGGCCAGCCTGATCGCGGTGGCGGCCTTCGGCGTGCTGTCCGGGTTCATGTTCCTGAACACGCTCTACCTGCAGGAGGGGCGCGGCTACAGCGCCCTGCACGCCGGGCTGCTGACGCTGCCGATGGCGGCGATGATCTGCGTGTTCGCGCCGGTCTCCGGACGGCTCGTCGCCAGCCGGGGGCCGCGGCTGCCGCTGGTGGCGGCCGGACTGGCGACCGCGGCCAGCCTCGCGCTGCTCACCCGGCTGAGCGATGCCACGTCCCTGCCTTACCTGCTCGGCTGCTACGTCGTGCTCGGGATCGCCTGTGGCCTGGTGAACGCGCCGATCTCCAACACGGCGGTGTCCGGCATGCCGAACAGCCAGGCCGGGGTGGCCGCCTCCGTCGCGTCGGCCAGTCGGCAGACCGGGTCGGCGCTGGGCGTCGCGGTCGCCGGGTCGATCGTGGCCGGCGCGCCGGCCGCCGGCCTCGCGTCCGCGAGCCACGCCGCGTGGGCGCTGCTCGCCGCCTGCGGGCTCGTGGTGGCGGCGCTCGGGTACGCGTCAACCACCCGGCGCGCTCTCGGGACGGCGCAGCGGGTCCGTGAGATGCTGGCGGACGAGGCGCCAGGCCCGGCGGCGGACCCGGCAGGCTCAGGGAGGGAGGAACGCGTCCATGACACGGCAGTCAACGGACCGCGGCGACCGGGCGCGTGACGACCAGGCCGCGCGCGTCTGGGCGGCGATGCGCGACCTGACCGACCGGTACCCGCCGAAGGACGCGCTGCGCGGCGCGCTCAACCTCGGCCGCGGCAGCGGCCGCGTCAAGGCGCTGCTGTGGCTCTCCGAGGGGCCGCTGTCGCTGAGCGGCATCGCCGACGCCGTCGGCGTCGACGCGCCCTACGCCACCCTGATCGTCGACGCTCTGGAGGAGCGGGGCCTGGTGGAGCGCCGTCCCGACCCCGCCGACCGCCGCCGCAAGCTGGTCAGCCTCACCTCCGAGGGCAAGGAAGCGATCGCCCGCGTGGCCAGCATCCAGCGGCAGCCGCCACCTGGATTCGACCGGCTCAGCGCGGCCGAACTCGACACGCTGGAAGGCCTGCTGCGCCGTCTCACCCGCCCCGGCCCGGTGTCCCAGGACGCGCTCGATCAAAATTTACATTTATCTATATAATTAGTCACCGGCAAGCGGGGCGGCGCCACGGGATGGCATTCTCTTGTCATTGGCGACACTCAAAATGGCGCATTTGATTGTTGATTCTTGTTTCTTTTTTTGCGTTATGCAGCCGATATCGTTTCGGAATTCAACGACCCGCTCCCTCGCAAGATAGCCGCTATACTGCCGGAAAAATGTTTAGTCAACGCCATTTCCGGTGGGGGATTCATGGCTGTTAGATTTACACCGCTCGACCAGTCGGATCCCGCGGAGATCGCCGGCTATCAGTTGCGCGCGCGGCTCGGTTCCGGCGGAATGGGAAACGTCTACCTCTCGTTCACCCGCGGCGGCCGCCCGGTCGCGATCAAGGTGGTACGCAAGGAATTCGCGGACGACGCGGAGTTCCGCCGCCGGTTCCGCATGGAGGTCGCCGCGGCCCAGCGGGTCCAGGGGCTCTACACCGCGCCGGTCGTGGACGCCGACCCCGACGCGCCGGTGCCGTGGCTGGCCACCGCGTACATCGCGGGCCCCTCACTGAGCAGCGCGGTCACCGAGCACGGGCCGCTGCCCGAGCCGTCCGTCTACCGCCTGCTCGCCGGGGTCGCGGAGGGACTCAGCGCGATCCACTCGGCCGGGCTCGTGCACCGCGACCTCAAGCCGGCCAACGTGCTGCTGGCCGCCGACGGCCCCCGCGTCATCGACTTCGGCATCGCGCGCGCCATCGACGCCACGTCGCTGACCGGCACGGGCGCGATCGTCGGCACGCCTGCCTTCATGGCTCCCGAGCAGGTCGCCGGCCGGCCGGTGTCCGCGGCGACCGACGTGTTCGCCCTCGCGCACCTGGCC
>DAHWEX010000364.1 GCA_027326205.1 Actinomycetota bacterium | reverse complement strand
CTGATGGCCGCGATCGAAGGCAGCGCCTTCCCGGTGAAGCAGGAGCGCGTGCTGGAGCGGGACCCCGACCACCCCACGATCTTCATCCTCGGCAACTCGCGCAGCGACGCTCCGGGTAACGCAGCCGAATTTCATCCTTGCGACGTGAAGGACGTGAAGAGGACCGCTGCCCGGCGCGTCATCACTCCCTACTCCCTCTTGGCACCCGCGCAAAGAGCCGTTCGTTCGGCGCCAGCGCGGCACCCGCGGCTATCGCCAGTCGAGTCGCCCAGAACGGGCTGATCTGGAACGCTGCTTTCTCGTCGGCGCACCCTGTCATGGGACGGCGCCCGTTAATTGAACTTGCCCGGTCCGCCGCTGGTGGCTGGTGGCGGCGGAAAGCCGTACGGGCCCCCCGGAGGGGGAGCACCGTACGCGGTGGGAATAGCGTACGGCGCCTGGGGAGGCTGGGTGCCGTTGCGCAGTGGCGGGGCCTGCCCGACGCGCGGCCTGCGAACGACGGTGGAGCCAACGATCATGTCAGCATAGGTACGCGTGATGAACAGGCCTACGATGAAGCCGGTTCCCAGGGCGAGATAGTCCAAGATGTGCAGCAACTGGCGGCCGATACCGACAGCGCCGCCGAGGAACTCGCCGGTGTCCCTCTTAATCACGTAGATGCCCACGGCCTTTTTACCGAGACTCTGGCCCGTCGTGCCCTCGAAGTAGGAGTTGACGAAGGTGATGGCTACACAAAAGATCGCGCCGATCACCGGAATCGCGAGTAGCACCCACTCAAGCATGATGTCGATCACGAAGGCTGCGATGAGCCGCCAGGCACCAGCCCGACGCCAGGTGAGCAACGTCGCCGGGTCTGGTCCTGCTAGCCGGCGGTTGCCCGTAGGGCCGCTGCCGGCCCACCAGTCCGACACCTGGTCTCCGTAGTTCCGGACATAGTCGGCGCCGGTCAGGCTGTTCCGCCACGGGCCAGCCGGAGATCCGCACTGCGGGCAGTAGCGCTGCCCGGGCGCTACCGCATGGCCTCGGCCGCATACCAGCATGCCTACGGACAGGCTGCACATCGGGCAGAACTGGGCCCCGGTCGGGACCTGATGACCGTTGGGGCACACGGGGACAGGAGGGTAGCCCTGGCTAGGAGCTTGATAGGCCATCGGTATGCCTCGCAGAACAGCGCAAAGGGACGCGTAACGGAAGGAGCGTAACTTTAGTACGCCTAAGTAACGTTCTGGCATAGCCGCAAAGGTTTGCGGCAGCCGACTGTCCCGGCTACCGGTGACCTCCGCTCGCGTCACCAGAAGGCGTGATTCTTTTCCTTGATGCGCCTGCCCGGGAGGCGGCGTGGATGCGCGCGGCGGCGATGGAGATGCTGGTCCCCCGGCGGTGATACGCGGCCTTGGCCGAAGGCAAGCCCCCGCAAAACGAAGCGGGGCCATACCGGCTGGCCTGAGATAAACTCAGTCGGCCCCCGGAATGGCCCCCAAGACTGCTCGATGCGTTCGAATCAGCCTTTTGACACGAGCCCCGTAACAGAATCGAACTGTTGACCTTCTCCTTACCATGGAGACGCTCTGCCGACTGAGCTAACGGGGCACTGTTCTGTTGTCGCGGAGCC
Organism: Actinomycetota bacterium; assembly: GCA_027326205.1. GTDB lineage: Bacteria > Actinomycetota > Actinomycetes > Streptosporangiales > Streptosporangiaceae > Trebonia. The sequence continues at coordinate 4,592 of DAHWEX010000364.1, read as the reverse complement.
GTTCGGGCTTCGCGTAGATAGCCTAGCGCACCTTTGCGGATGGTGTTGCCCGTCCTGGGCAGACACATCCACGAGGGCCGCCGGGCCCGGCGCGGGTCCTCGCGGCCAGGCCAGCGCCGAACCCGGAATCAGAAGCGGCGCAAACCCCGGACGCCAGCGGCGAGAAACGGAAAGCCCCCCGGCGGCCGGGGCCAGCCGGGGGGCGAGAGGCTCGCTTACTGCTGCTGGTACAGTTCCAGGCTGGGCCGCACCGCGTTCATCGTGGCGGCCAGCTTGGCCGTCGTCATCGTCGGCGACATCATGGTCCCGAACGTGTCGTTGTCGAACCACACGCACATCGAAGCACTCTGGCCGTTGGCCGTCGTCTCGGAGCACGCCTCCTGGCCGCCGAGCGATCCCGGCGCCACCGTTGTCCCGCCGGGGTACTTCTGCTCGAAGTTTTGCACCGAGGCGGTGGGGTCGCTGCCCGTCAGCCGTCCGCCGACGAACATGAACATCTGGGTACTGCCGCCGGAGGTGACGCCGCCGCCGCCCTGCTCGTACACGCCGTACGCGAGGCCGGTCGCCTGCCCGCCGCTTTCCTTCGCCACGGTCTGCGCATAGCCGGCCACGTTGTTCTGCCTCTCCAGGTTCGCCGACCGGGTGAAGCCGTCGACGGCCTGCGGGGCGGCGATCGTGTGCGCCGGGCCGCTCGGGCCGGCGAACACGGACCTCATCAGCACGCCGGTAATCGCGCCGGCCGCGACGACCGCGATGGCGCCGAGCGCCATCCACTGCCGCCGGTCACCGCTGCGGCCACGGCGTTTGCCGACCGCGCGCCTGGTGGCGGTGTCGTCGTCCTGCCCTGGCGCCAGTTCAAGTGGCCTGGAGTCGCGCCGCTCCGTCGTCCGGGAGTACGCGGCGGGCAACGGCTCGTCGGTCAGGTCCAGGTCGGCGAAGTGGTCAAACGACCCGTCGTCGGCCCAGTCGCGCGGCCTGGCGGGCGACGGGGCGACCATGAGAGCCCCGCTCCTGCGCAACTCCCGGCCCATGGCCGGGGAGACGCCGAGCAGGTTGTCGAGCCGGGTCTCGTCGTACCTCGGCACGTCGAACCTGGTGCTGTCGCCGGGCTCGGCCAGCGCCTTCATGTCGTAGCGCGTCCTGGCCCCGGTCTGGGCGAGCGCCCGCAGGTCGGCGCGCGTCTCCGGCGCCCGTCCCCTGCGTCCGCCACCGGGGGACTGAGGAGATTCCGAACGGGCCCTGGTTTCACCGGTCCCGCCATTTCCGAACCCGCTCGGGCCTGACTCACGGCGGACGTCTTCGCCGGGCTGCCACAGGCTGTCGAGACGCGGCTCCTCGTAACGCCTCATGTCGAAGCGCGTGTCCTCGAAACGCTGCGTGGGCTGCGGGCGGCGCGACCCGTCGTCGTAACGGGGGTCGTCGTAGGAGAGGCGCCCGTAGCTCGGCTCGTCGTAGCCGACGGCCTCGAAGTCGCTGGTGCCGATGATGCCCGACAGGTCATAGCCCGGCCCGTTGATGCCCGGCATCGAGTAGTCGGAGCCGTTGTAGGCGGTGGGGTCGTAGGCGGGGGGCTGGTAGCGCACGGACCCGTCGTCCCCTTGCCTGCCACGAGGCTCGGCGCGACCGTAGTCCTGGTGGGAGACTTCCTCGCCCTCATAGCGCAGCGGCTGGTCGTAGTCCCACGGCTGGCTGTAGAGGTCCGCTCCGTGCTGAGCCGACGAGGCCGGAGGGTAGGCCATGTCGCTGCGGCCCGCGGTGTAGCCCGACCCCGCGTAGCCGGACTGGCGACTGGTCGCCGTGGGGGCCTGCGGCAGGTAGCTCGACCCCGCGTAGCCCGCCGGCGGGTAGCCCCGCTGGCCCCGGCCGGAGTCCACGTGTCCCTGGACCGTCCGGCTGCCCGCGATTCCCGCGTCCTGGGCGCTTGGCCCCTGGTATCCGGGGTCGGTGTAGCCGTCATCGCCGTACCCTGACCCGGTGAACGCCGCGTAGGGGTGAGCCCCCTGGCCCCCCTGGGCCGCCGCCGGGAGCTGAGCCGCCTGGGGCGCCGCGTAGCGGTAGTCGCCGTTCGGGTACTCACGGTCCGGGTACCCGCCCGGCCACGAGACCTCCGGGCCGAACGGCGCGTTCCCCTGGCTGGCCGGCGACATCCCCCGGCCATCCTCGGTCGGCCATCCGCTCCTCATATGACGGTCACCTCGTGTTGTCAGTGGTACGTGCGGTTCGTCAAGGTCACAACATCATCTCGGCAAATGCCTAGCTTCGCTACCCGATCGGGCATATCGGCGTTAAATATCTCAGCAAAAACACCCGTCACCAGACATTTCACTGTTGTCAACAGCCCGCTCGGCACCCAACGTAGCGCTCCTGGCACTCGCGCGCCCGGAACTCGGCCGCGAATCGCCGCGCGAACGAGCCGCCAGATGCCGCGTGGCACCCGTATCCGCCGGGGCTCGGGGCTAGCCGATGTCGCGGCGGCGCAGGGCGGCCAGGCCGCAGGCACAGAGCGCCAGGGCGATGACGCTCAGCAGTACCAGCGGGATCGGCGTTACGGTTCCGCCGGGGAGCTTCGGGGTGTGCGTGAAGGGGGATACGTCGAGGGCCCAGTGGGATAGCTGCAGCGCCTGGCCGAAGATGTTGAGCGCCACCGTCAGCCCGACGACCGACCAGGCCACCGCTGCGCACGCGCCGGGGATCGCGCCGAAGGCCAGGGCTGCGACGCCGACGATCACCGCCGCCGCCGGCAGCTGCGCGAGGCCCGCGCCGAGCATCCGGGCGGTCTCGCCGCCCGCTCCGCCGGCCGCCAGGCCGTAACCCAGGCCGGCCGCCAGGCCGGCCACCGCCAGCAGCAGCGCGGTTCCGGCGAAGGCGACCACGAGGTGGCTCAGCCCCCACCGGGCGCGCCCCGCCCTCCCAGCGAGCACCGGGTCGGCGGTGCCCGCCGTCTCCTCCGCGCGCAGGCGGAGCACGGCGGAGACCCCGTAGGCGGCGGCGACGAGCCCGGCGAGCAGCATCAGCGCGGCCAGGTACGCGTGGACGATCGCCGACTGGCCGCCGATCCTGGTGAACTCCTTGTTCAGCGCGCTGCTGGTGCCCACCAGTTGCCCGATGCCCTTCGCGGCCACGCCGCACACGGCGAACATGACCGCGTACCCGGCCGCCCAGCCGGCCAGCGCGGGCCACTGCAGCCGCCACGCCAGGGCGAACGGGCCGCGCAGCGCGGCGGACGCGGCCGGCCGGCCGGGCCGGCCAGCGAACAGGCCCGCCCCGTGGTCGCGCCGGGCAGCCAGGGAGAACGAGAGCCAGGCACCCGCCGCGAACAGCGCGAGCGGCAGCGCGAGCACCCACCACCGCTCGCCGGCGAACGGCCGGAGCGTCTCCGTCCAGCCGAGTGGCAGCGCCCAGGTAAGCCAGGACGGCCCGCCGGCCCCGGCGCCGTCGCCGACCGCCCGGGCGAGGAACGCGACGCCGAGCGCCGCGATGGCCAGGCCCCGGGCGGAGCGCGCCCCCGCGGTCAGCTGCGCCGCCACCGCGCTCACCCCGGTAAACGCGAGGCCGCAGGTGCCGATGGCGAGCGCGAGCGCGACCGACCCGGCGGCCGGGAGCCCGAGCAGGGGCAGCACGGCGCACAGCAGGACCGTCAGGATCACGTTGGCGGCCACGGCGACCCCGATCGCCGACGCGAGCGGGGCCTGGCGGCCGACCCGGGCCGAACCGATCAGCTCAAGGCGCCCGGTCTCCTCATCGCCCCTGGTGTGCCTGATCACCAGGAAGACCGACATGAGCACCGCGAACAGTGCGCCCCACACGCCGTAGCGCCAGGCGGTCAGCGCGCCGACCGAGTCGCCGTTCAGCCGCCCGTAGAGGAAGAGCAGCGCCGGGTTGTCGTTGCCGGAGGCGGCCAGCGCCGCCCGCGACGACGCCGTCTTATAGAGCTTCGTGAACGTGTACGCGTTCGCGGCGACCCCGACCACCACCACGTACACCCAGGCCGGCAGCATGATGCGGTCCCGGCGCAGCGCGAGCCGGGCGAGGGCGGCCGTCCCGGTCAGCGGGCCGCCGCCCGCCGGAGCCCGGTGCTGGGCGGCCGGCGGCGCAGACGTAGCAGTCATGGCGCCGGAGTCACCTGGACCCGTTCGGGATCGTGGCTATCGCCTGCGTACTGCCGCAGGAACAGCTCCTCCAGGGTCGGCGGACGGCAGGTGAGGGTCTTCACCCCGACGGCGGTCAGGCGGCGCAGGACCTCGTTGAGCGCGGCGTTGTCCACCTCGCAGCGCACGTGCGGGCCGTCCACGGCGAGGTCGTGGACGCCGGGGAGGCCGTCGGCCGGGAGCGGCCCGTCGAGTTCGGCGTCGACCGTGGTCCGGGTGAGGTGCCGGAGTTCGGCGAGCGTCCCGGTCTCGACGGTCCGGCCGGCCCTGATGATCGTGACCCGGTCCGCCAGCGCCTCGGCTTCGGCGAGGATGTGGCTGGACAGCAGCACGGTGCGCCCGCCGCGCCGCTCCGCGCTCACGCAGTCGCGGAAGGCCGCCTCCATCAGCGGGTCGAGGCCCGCGGTCGGCTCGTCGAGCAGCAGCAGTTCGGCGTCGCTGGCG
>DAHWEX010000329.1 GCA_027326205.1 Actinomycetota bacterium | reverse complement strand
GGTGACCCACCTGCTGACCGCCGACCGCGAGCTGGCCATCGACGCCTCGCACCAGCTCCGCACGCCGCTGACAGCCTTGTCGATGCGGCTCGAGGAGATGATCGCCTCGGCGGACGACCCGGAGGCGGTCCGCGAGGAAGGCACGGCGGCGCTTGCCCAGGCGGAGCGGCTCGCCGACGTGGTCACCCAGCTGCTGAGTCCCGCCCGCCGCGTGGGCACCGGGGCCGCCTCGCTGATCAGCGTCGACAAGGTCGTGCTGCAGCAGATCACCGAGTGGGAACCCGCCTTCCGCCGGGTGGGGCGGAAGATGGTGCTCATCGGCGAGTCCCGGCTGCAGGCCTACGTCACCCCGGGCGGCCTCGCCCAGGTGATCGCGACGCTGCTGGACAACGCGCTCATGCACGGCAAGGGCACGGTGACGATCCGCCGGACGCAGTCGTCCAGCTCGGTCGTGATCGAGGTCGAGGACGAGGGCGACGGGGTCCCGGCCGAGCTGGTCTCCCGGATCTTCGAGCGGAGCGTCAGCGGCCGGCCGGAAGGGACCGGGCTCGGGCTCGCGCTGGCGCGGACGATGGCGGCCGCCGACGGCGGCCGGATCGTGCTCGCCCGCCGCAAGCCGCCGGTGTTCGCGGTTTTCCTGCCGCGCGACCCGCCGTCCGGGCAGCCGAAGGCCAGCAGCAGCGGGCCGGCCTAGCCCTCAGCCCTTAGCTTTTGCGGTGGCGGCCGCCGCCCGACGGACGCGGCGGAGCGGGGGCGGGGGCCGGGCGGCGCGGTTCCTCCAGCGGCGCGAAGAACGCGGCGGCGGGGAAGTCGGGCGTGGCGGCGTGCGGCGTGGCGGCGTGCGGCGCGGAGACGCGTTGCGCGGACACGGGCGGCGCGGCCATGACCGGCGCGGGGAGGGCCGCGGGCTCGAGCGGCGTCAGGAAGCTGGGGTCGAGCTCCCACGGCGGGTAATCGGGGAACGGCCGCGGTGAGGGCTCGGCCAGCGCGGAGGTGACCTCCCCGGGCGACAGGAACACCCACTTCTTGTACGCGAAGTAGCGGAAAATCGTGCCGAAGCCGGTACCGAGGAACGACGCGATGTTGTACGCGATCTGGCCGTGCTGGCCCATGACGTAGGTGATGAGGCCGACCACGACCTCGGCGATGAGCAGCCCCACGACGTTGAGCACGACGAAGAGGACGGCCTCGCGCTTGAGTTCCTGGTTCTCGCTGTGCCTGAACGTCCAGAACCGGGAGCCCAGGTAGGTGATGACGGTCGCGGTGCCGGTCGAGATCGCCTTGGCCTCGAGCGGTTCGACGTGGAGCTTCCCGTGCAGCAGGGCCGCGCCGCCGAGGTCGACCACGGATCCGATGCCACCGACGATGCCGAACTTCAGCAGTTCGGGAACGAGTTGGCGGACACGGCCGTACAGGTCAGATGCAACGAGGGCCATGCGCGATTTGCCCCTTTCGTCGTTGTCGCATCCCCAACCGTAAATGACTTCGTTAGTCGGGCGTTATGAGTTACCAGAATCGTTGCCGAGCGATACCGGTTTCTTCAATCGGGCAAGCCCCCGGTGCCAGCCTGGAAAGTCCCCCGGTGGCGGGTACGGGAAGCCCCCGGCAGCGGTTCCTGCCGGGGGCTCCGCGGCCGCGCAAACGCGGCCAGGGCTAGGCGGCCGGAGCCGAGCGGTCCGCGATCGTCCGCCAGGTGAGATAGATCACCGCGGTGAGCACGAAGCCGACCTCGAAGGTCAGGTCGCCCGCGGCGCCCGCGTGCTTCGGCACGAGGCCAACGTACTTGGTCTGGTTGGAGAACAACCAGATGGAGAGGGCGCCGCCGACCAGCATCGCCACCGGGCCGGCCCAGTTGGTGTACTTCTTGTGGAAGAGCAGGCCTTCGATTTCGGCCGGGCTCTGGCGGCGGCGCAGGTACATGTCACAGAACGTGACCGCCAGCCACGGCGCGATCCAGTAGGCGATGATCAGCAGGAAGTTGTTGTAGTCGGACCCCGCGTTGTGCAGGCCGGACCAGCCGACGAAGAAGCCGATGGCGCCGAAGCCCAGGGCGACGATGGCGCGCCGGGCCGCGAGCGGCAGCTTGAAGCCGATCGCGGTGAAGGAGATCGCTCCCGAGTAGATGTTGAGCGCGTTCGCGGCGATGCCGCCGATGACGATGGCGATCAGCGTCAGGTCGCGCAGCCAGGCCGGGAAGATGCCGGTCCAGCCGGCCGTCGGGTTCGCGTTCGACGCGACCCCGGCGATCGTGCCGGCCGCGGCGCCCACCGTCTCAAGCAGCACGCAGGACAGCAGCAGGCCGAGCCCGGCCCACCAGGCGATGGCCCGCTTGTCCGCGTCGGGCTTGAGGTAGCGGGTGTAGTCCGAGGCGTAGGGGTTCCAGCCCACCGCGTAGCCGAACGTCGCGCCGAGTTCGATCAGGAACGCGCCCGGGATCGTCTGGTGCGACGCGCCCGGGTGCGCCTTGCTGAACGTCCAGACGGAGGCGATCAGGAAGATGACCACGAGGACGGGGAAGGCGTACCGCTCGAAGACGTGGATCAGGTTGTGGCCGAGGAACGCCACCACGAGTTGCAGCGCCACCACGATGAGCAGGCAGAGCACCTCGGGCATGTGGGTCAGCGCGTTCAGCGCGAGCGCGCCGCTGACGCTGTTCACCGCGAACCAGCCGATGCCCGCGACCAGGGAGTTGATGCCCGCGGGCAGGGCGTTGCCCCAGTAGCCGAAGCCGCGGCGGCTGAGCACCATCTGCGGCACCCCGTACCGGGGGCCGCTGGTCGACAAGATGCCCTGGGTAATCGAGCCGAGCACGGTGCCGAGAACGACCGCGATGACGGTTTCCCAGAAGCTCAGCCCGAGCAGGATGCCGAGCAGGCCCACGAAGACGGTCGCGAACTCCATGTTCGGCGACGTCCAGGTCCAGAAGAGCTGCAAGGGGCGGCCGTGCCGCTCGCCCAGTGGGATGAATTCCGCTCCGCCGGGCTCGACGGCGATGAGCTTCTCGCCGTACGTCCCTTCTCTTACTTCAACGTCGTCACTGAGGGCTGTCATGCGTACTCCCTGCGGGGCATGCGGCCAGCGGGGCTGGCCTAAACTGCGTCGGCCCGCCTGGCTGGCGAGGCCGTTGTTACGGATGGGCTTGGCGGGGGAGTGACGCGACGCTGCGTCTCGTGTCGCCACGTTGTCTCGTGTCGCCACGTTGGTTGTACCCAGTATTGGGTGGTTCCGCGTAGGCTACACGGCGTGCTTTCACCATTGTCACCTGCGGGCCCCGCTGGTCCCATCGCGCGGAAGTCGGGCACCGGGATGCCGGTGGTCGGCATGGTGGGAGGCGGACAGCTCGCCCGGATGACGGCCGCCGCCGCGGTCGGCCTCGGCGCCACGTTCCGGGTGCTGTCCGAGTCGGCGGGCGAGAGCGCGGCACTCGTCACCCGCGACGTGGCGATCGGCTCGCACCTCTCGCTGCCGGATATCGCGGCCTTCGCCGGTCAATGTGACGTTATCACATTCGATCACGAGCACGTGCCAGGTGAAATTCTGTCCGAGCTTGAGGCCGCCGGAGTGCTGGTGCGCCCGGGCAGCGGCGCGCTCAGGTACACCCAGGACAAGCTGGCGATGCGGCGGCGGCTGCGTGAGCTCGGGATTGCGTGCCCCCGGTTCGCGCCGGTCTCCTCGCTAGCGGACGTCGAGGCGTTCGCCGGCGGCGGCTGGCCGGACACGCCGAACGCCTGGCCCGTGGTGCTCAAGGCGGTCAGCGGCGGCTACGACGGCAAGGGCGTCTGGGTCTGCGAGTCCGCCGGCGAGGTGGAGGAAGTGCTCGCGCTCGGCATCGCGCTGCTGGCTGAGGAGTACGTGCCGTTCCGCCGGGAGCTGGCCGCGCTGGTCGCCCGGTCGCCGTCCGGGCAGGGGGCGGCGTACCCGGTGGTGCAGACCGTGCAGGTGGACGGCATCTGCCGGGAGGTCATCGCGCCCGCGCCCGGGCTGAGCCCGGACACGGCCGTCGAGGCCGAGGCGATGGCGCTGAAGATCGCGGCCGAGCTCGGGGTGACCGGCCTGCTGGCCGTGGAACTGTTCGAGACCGGCGGCGGCGCGCTGCTCGTCAACGAGCTGGCCATGCGGCCGCACAACAGCGGGCACTGGACGATCGAGGGGGCGCGCACGTCCCAGTTCGAGCAGCACCTGCGGGCGGTCCTCGACCTGCCGCTCGGCTCCTGCGCGCCGCCCGAGGGCACCTTCACCGTGATGGCGAACCTGCTCGGCGGCACCGACCCCGACATCTTCGACCGTTACATCCACGTGATGGCCGCCGATCCCGCGGTTAAGGTCCACTTTTACGGCAAGGGAGTCCGCGCCGGGCGAAAGATCGGGCACGTCACGATCCTGGGCGGCCCGGACGACGACCTCGACGCGGTGCGCGACCGTGCCCGCCGCGCGGCGAGCTACCTGCGCTGGGGCACCGAGGACGGCGACTGACCGAAATCCCTGATCAGGCGCACAAAAGATCACTCCGAACTACTCTGTTGCACGACGATAAGTGCAGGTCGCTACGTGGAGGCTTCGTGACCGTTGGCGAAACGCTGACCGAGGCCCGTTACCGAGCGGGGCTCTCGGTCGATGAGCTCAGCGAGCGCACCAGGATCCGTGGCACGGTCATCCGCAGCATCGAGCAGGATGACTTCGAGGCCTGCGGCGGTGACCTGTACGTCCGTGGCTACGTGCGCGCCATCGCGGGCGCGGTCGGCATCGACGCCCAGCCGCTGATCCGCGAGTACGACCTTGGCCGGTCCGTCAGCGCGGCCGAGCGCGCGAACGGCCCGGTTGGCCGGCACGTGCGGGGCTACCCGGCCTCGCCGCCGCCGCTGGCGGCCGAGACCTCGTTCGACCTGCCGGCCGTCGCGGACGCGCCGCCCGCGGCTCCGGGTGACTCGAACGCGACCCGGTACGACATGCCCGCGGTGCCCGCGGACCCCGCCGCCACCTCCTACGACCTGCCGCGGGTGCGGGGCGCCGCCGAGACCGCCCGGCTCCCGGTGGCCCAGGTGCCGACCGCCCAGTACCCGGCGGCCGAACTGCCCGGCGCCGGGTTCCCGGTCACCGAGTACCCCACAGCCGAGTTCGCCGCGCCGGTGCCCGCGGAACTGGTGCCGCCGCCCGCCGCGGTGCCACCGGGTGCCGCGCAGACGCGCTACGACCTGACCGCGGTGCCCGCCGACGACGCTCCGGCCGCACTCGACGACCTCATGGCCGCCGGCTACGACCTGGCACCCGCCGGGACGCCGGGCGGCACGGGTTCCGGAACGCAGGTCATCCCGGCGGCCGGCTCCGGCCGGGCGCCCGGGGCAGCGACCGCCGCCTGGCTCGTTCCCGGCCCGGGGGCGCCGGGCGGCCGGGAACGGGCCGGAAACGTCCCGGCCAGCGCCGGGCGCAAGAAGCGGCGCGGCCTCGTCGCGGCGGCCGCCGTCGTCGTCCTGATCGCGGCGGGGGCCACGGGCATCATCTTGACGACGGGGAACGGGAGCACGGCCAGGCCCGCGTCCGCCTCCGGCGTGCCCAGCGCCAACGCGTCCGCGGCGTCCGCCGCCGCGGCCCGGGCGAGCGCGCTGGCGGCCGCCGCCAGCGCCAGCGCCGCCGCGCAGGCGAGCGCCAGCGCGCAGGCCCAGGCCAGTGCCGCC
>DAHWEX010000316.1 GCA_027326205.1 Actinomycetota bacterium | reverse complement strand
CGTGACCCAGGAGGTGTTCCTCTTCCACAGCACGATCCGCGAGAACCTGCTGGTGGGCAAGCCCGACGCCACCCCCAAGGAGGTGGAGGCGGCGGGCCGGGCGGCCGCCATCCACGACCGGATCATGGAGCTGCCCCAGGGGTACGACACCGTCGCCGGCGAGCGCGGCTACCGGCTCAGCGGCGGCGAGAAGCAGCGCGTCGCCATCGCCCGCCTGCTGCTCAAGGCCCCGTCGGTGGTCGTGCTCGACGAGGCCACCGCGCACCTGGACTCCGAATCCGAGCTGGCCGTCCAGCAGGCCCTGTCGGTGGCGCTGCGGGGCCGGACCTCGCTGGTCATCGCGCACCGGCTGTCCACCGTCCGCGAGGCGGACCAGATCCTCGTGATCGAATCCGGCCAGGTCGCCGAGACCGGAACGCATGACGAGCTGCTCGCGGCGGGCGGCCTCTACGCCGACCTGTACCTCACCCAGTTCAAGTACCAGGAAGAGCGGGAGCTGCGTGCCCCGGGCGGGCGCCGCGGCCCCGCCCGCTGAAGCGCTGGCCCGGCTGCCGGCCCGGCTACTTGTACCCGAGGCGGCGCAGTTCCTCGCCGGCCACCTTCTCGACGTCGGCGAGCTGGCCGTAGGTCAGGGTGCGCCGCCACTCGTTCTGCTCCGGCCTGGGCCGCCTGGTGGACGGGGTCACCGGGGCGGCGATCACCGCGCCGGTGAACTGCGTGAGCGCGGCGGCCGCGGCGCCGGGATCGCGCGCCATGTCCTCGTAGCGGAGCGTCTTGAGCTGGTCGGCGGGCAGCGCCCGGCGCAGCCCGGCGGCGATCCTGACCGCGCCGCGCCAGCGCATCGCGCACTTGCCGGCGTCGGACAGCGACGGCCAGCGCTGGCGGTCCGGCTCGTCGTCCACCCCGTAGAAGGGGTTGGGGAACTCGGTCTCGATGTTGACCACGCTCGGCCGGAACCAGGACATCGCGACCTGGTCGGTCAGCATCGCCGCCACGCTGTCCCGGCCGTCCCGCACGACCTGGACGATCCGCGCGTCGGGGAACGCCGCCACCAGGGCCTCGGCGCAGTACGTCAGGTCCGGGCTCGCGTCGCCGAACCGGGCCAGGCCGCGCAGTTCCACGCACGGCCCGGGCTCCGCCTGGCGCAGGCCCGCCGCCGAGCGGCACTGCGGCGTGCAGTCGAGGCAGCTCGCCGGGCCGAGCTGCCAGCTCTGCGCGAACGCGTCCCGCAGCACCGCGGCCGCGGCGTCGCCGCGCCCGCTGTGCAGCGAGGGCCGCCGGGCGAACCCGTACACCGCCTGCAGCACGGCCTGCTGCCCGATGGTCACGTGGAACCCCGGGGAGATCTTGAGCGCCCGGCCGACGGACTCCGCGCCGGAGTGCGGCGCGCCGATGACGAACACCGGCTGGGTGACGTTGCGGGCGTTAACGATGAGAATGTGGCGCTGGGGCATCAATCGCGTTATCGGGGCGGGCCTGCGGAGGCGGGGCGGAGTGCGGACAGTACCGGCAAAGCGGGTCATTCCGGAAATGCTTCAGGTCTCCCCAGTACCGTACTCGGTGCGCCGACCGCATAAGCTAGGTCCGTGCCTCTACTACCCCGTGTCGTGGTCCGGCCCGCCGCGCTAGGCCTGGCCGGCGTGGCCTGCTGCCTGGGGGTGGCCGGCTGCGCGCAGTTCAACAAGGCGCTCGGCCAGCAGCAGGCGACGATCTACTTCCAGTCCAACACGCCGGTCGCGTTCAAGCTCAAGGTCCGCGCGGCGTGCGACAACCTGCCGCACGTGAAGGCCATCCCCATCGCGACCAGTGTCCCGCTCTCGTCCGCGATCGACGTCGTGACGTACAACACCACCGGCGCGGGCCTCGCGGACATCGCCCGCCTCGAGGAGTGCGTGAACAAGTACTCCCCCCAGGTCCAGGGCGTCGACGTCACCGACTCCAGCGACGACAGCTGATCCACCGGGGGACTGGTCCCCCCGGTACGCCCCACGCCTAATTTTGGCTAACCCCGCACATATGCCAACAAAACCCCGGCAACGTGAACTACATCGTTGTAATTTTGATCCCGATGTTTCATCAACGGACGGGGTGAGGCACATGGAATACCCGAACACGGGACAGCGGGCAACAGACCCGGAGCTGGACGAGGCGCTCTCGCGGGCGATCCGCCGGCTCATCGCCGAGGCCATCGAGGCCGGCGCGGCGGGGCCCGCTCCGGCGGTCGCGTAACGCACGGGTAAGAGCAGCGGCGGCCCGGGCGGCGTGAAACAAGCGCCCGTTCGGGAAAGTGCTGTTCTTTTTCCCGGCCTTTCGGTCAGTGGCTGACCATCGCGCGCAGGCTCTCGCGCAGCGAGTCCATCGTCGCGAGGACCGCGGTCGGCTCGTAGCCGCAGTGGGCCATGCAGTTGTCGCAGCGCGGGTCCTTGCCGCGGCCGAACTTGTCCCAGTCGGTGGTCTCCAGCAGCTCCTTCCAGGTGCTGACGTAGCCGTCGTCCATCAGGTAGCACGGCCGCTGCCAGCCCTGCAGCGAGTACAGCGGGACGCCCCACGGGGTGCACTCGAAGTCGGCCTTGCCCTCGAGGAAGTCGAGGTAGAGCGGGGAGTGGTTGAAGCGCCACTTCTTGCGGCGGCCGTCGGCGAACGCCTTGCTGAACAGCTCGCGGGTCTGCGCCACGCCGAGGAAGCGGTCCTGGTCGGGGGCCTTGGAGTAGGCGTAGCCTGGCGCGATCTCGAGCCGGTCGACGCCGAGCTCGTTGTTGATGTAGTCGAGGGTGTCGATCAGGTCCTGCGGCGTGTCGGTGTTGAACACGGTCGTGTTCGTGTAGACCGCGAAGCCCTTGGACTTGGCCAGCCTGATCGCCTCGACGGCCTGGTCGAACACGCCCTTCTTGGCGACCGCCTCGTCGTGCCGCTCGCCGATGCCGTCCAGGTGGACCATCCAGGCGAAGTTCTTGTCCGGCTTGAACTTGTCGATGTGCTTGGGCAGCAGGACCGCGTTCGTGCACAGCACCACGAACTTCTTCCGCTTGAGCAGTTCCTGGGTGATCAGGTGGACCTGCGGGTGCATCAGCGGCTCGCCGCCGGCGATCGAGACCATCGGCGCGCCGCACTCCTCGACGGCGGCGACGGCCTGCTCAACCGGCATGCGCTGCTTCAGCAGCGTGTGCGGCTGCTGGATCTTGCCGCAGCCGGCGCACTTGAGGTTGCACGCGTAGAGCGGCTCGAGCTCCATGATCAGCGGGTACTTCTTGACGCCGCGGAGCTTCTGCTTCATGAGGTAGGTCCCGAGCTTCACCGTGAGGTGAAACGGCATCGCCATGATCCGGTCTCCGTCTCTCGTGGCACGTTGAACATACACGCTGTATGTCACATGATGGCTGTATGCCAGTCCAGCCGCAACCCCCCCAGGCCCCGGACCCCCGGGCGGAGCTGACAGGGGCGTCAGCCGCCAGGGCGCGCGGACGGCGCGCCGACCACGCCGCCGACACGCGGGACTCCCTGCTCGCGGCGGCGCGGCGGCTGTTCGCCGCCCGGGGCTTCGACGGCACCGGCACCGAGCAGATCGTCGCCGAGGCCCGGGTCACCCGCGGGGCGCTCTACCACCATTTCCGTGACAAGGCCGACCTGTTCCGCGCCGTGATGGCGGAGGCCGCCGGGGACGTCGCGACCCGGCTGATCGACGAGCAGCTGGCCGCCGACGCGCCCTCGCCGCTGGCCGAGATCAGGGAAGGGGTGAGCGCCTTCCTCGACACGTGCGTCGGCGGCGACTTCCAGCGGATCGTCTTGGTGGACGGCCCGCGCGTGCTGGGCTCCGACGCCTGGGAGGACCTCGTCGACCGCTACGGCCGCAGCATCCTGGAGGAGTGGCTGGACCGCTGCGTGCAGTCCGGCGACCTGGACCCGGTCCCGGTGCGGCCCCTGGCCCGGCTGCTGATCGCGATGCTCACCGAGGCCAGCCTGGCCATCGCCGGGGCGGCCGACCCCCGGTCCGAGCGGGCCGCGTTCGGCGCGACGCTCGACCGGGTCCTCGCGGGCCTGCGCCCGGCCGCGGGGGGCGGGCGCTCCGGGACCTTTGTCCCGGCCGGCTAGGGCCCAGTGCCTCTGAATCTCCTCTCACCGGAATGGTTGAGTGTTTCCCGGGCCGCCTGCGAGGCGTGCGGCGCGAGACATTTCTGGTGCGAAGCCCTGCGCGGCAGGGGGAGGCGAACGGGTGAGCGTGCTCGACCTATCGCGGTGGCAGTTCGGCATTACCACCGTGTACCACTTCCTCTTCGTCCCGATCACCATCGGGCTCGGCTTCCTGGTCGCCGGCTTCGAAACGGCCTGGATAAGGACCGGGCACGAGCGCTGGCTGCGGCTCACCCGGTTCTACGGGAAGCTGTTCCTGATCAATTTCGCGCTGGGCATTGTCACGGGAATCGTGCAGGAATTCCAGTTCGGCATGAACTGGTCGGCGTATTCGCGGCTCGTCGGCAACATCTTCGGCGCGCCGCTGGCGATCGAGGCGCTGCTGGCGTTCTTCCTCGAGTCCACCTTCCTCGGCCTGTGGATCTTCGGCTGGGACCGGCTGCCGCCCAGGCTGCACGCCGCCTGCATGTGGACCGCCGCCACCGGCACCCTGCTGTCGGCGTACTTCATCCTCGCCGCCAACGCGTGGATGCAGCACCCGGTCGGCTCCAGGTACAACGCCGCGACCGGGCAGGACAACCTCACGTCGTTCGCGGCGGTGCTGTTCAACCCCGCGCAGCTGGCCGGGTTCCCGCACGTGGTCGCCGGGTGCTTCATGACGGCCGGGTCGCTGGTGGCCGGCGTCGCCCTGTGGCAGCTGCTGCGCAGGCCGGGGATCCCGGCCGACCACGCCCTGGCGTTCCGGCACGCGCTCAAGGCCGGGGCGGTCACCGCGATCGCCGGCGCCGTCGCCGTCGTCATCACCGGCGACGCCCAGGGCAAGCTGTTCACCCAGCATTACCAGCCGATGAAGATGGCCGCCGCCGAGGCGCTGTACCACACTTCCACGCCCGCGCCGTTCTCGCTGCTGACGATCGGCTCGCTGAACGGGTCGCACCCGGTCTTCGAGATCACCCTGCCCCGGCTCCTGTCCTTCCTCGGCACCGGCAACTGGTCCGGGACCGTGCAGGGGATCGACAACCTGCAGTCCCAGTACGCCGCCGCGTACGGCCCCGGCTCCTACATCCCGGTCGTCCCGGTCACCTACTGGTCGTTCCGGCTGATGATCGGCATGGGCATGCTCGCGGTGCTGATCGCCGTCGTTGCCCTGTGGGTGACCAGGCGCGGGCGGACGCCCGCGTTCACCGGCAAGCGCGCCGGGCTGTGGCGCACGTCGCTGGTCGCCGGGGCGGTCGTCTTGCCGCTGCTGCCGCTGATCGGCAACTCGATGGGCTGGATCATGACCGAGATGGGCCGCCAGCCGTGGCTGGTCTACGGGCAGCTGAAGACGGCCGACGGGGTGTCGGCCAACTCGGCCGGCGAGGTCCTCGCCTCGCTGGTCGTCTTCACCCTGCTGTACGGGGCGCTCGCGGTCATCGAGGGCGGTCTCATGCTCAAGTACATCAAGGGCGGCCTCGCCGGCGAGCCGCTGCCCGGCGCGGACGGCGACGGCGACGACGGCGGAGGCGGCCCGGGCGCTGGCTCCGGCGGCGGCGCGGACGCGCCGATGGAACTGGTCTACTGAGAGCGGAAGGCACCAGGGAACATGCACCTCTCCGACCTGTGGTTCATCGCCATCGCCGTGCTCTGGGCCGGCTACTTCGTCCTGGAGGGCTTCGACTTCGGCGTCGGGATCCTGCTGCCGCTGCTCAGCCGCGGCGACACCGACCGCCGGGTCATGATCAACGCGATCGGCCCCGTCTGGGACGGCAACGAAGTCTGGCTGCTCACCGCCGGCGGCGCCACCTTCGCCGCGTTCCCGTCCTGGTACGCCGCCATGTTCAGCGCCTTCTACCTGCCGCTGCTCCTGATCCTGGTCGCGCTCATCATCCGCGGCGTCGCCTTCGAGTACCGCGGCAAGCGCGACCACGCCCGCTGGCGGGCCGGCTGGGACGCGGCGATCTTCCTCGGCTCGCTGGTGCCGGCGCTGCTGTGGGGGGTCGCGTTCGGCAACATCGTCCGCGGCATCCCGCTCAACGCGGCCGAGCACTTCACCGGGAACTTCTTCACCTTCCTCAACCCCTACGCGCTGCTGGGCGGCGTCACCACCCTCACCCTGTTCACCCTGCACGGCGCCCTGTTCCTCGCGCTGAAGACCACCGGCGGCCTGCGGGCCCGCGCGCGGCGCGCCGCCATGGCGGCCGCGCCGGCCGCGATCGTGGCCGGCGGCGGCTTCCTCGCCTGGACCCAGCTCTCCTACCGGGCCTCGGCCACGTCCGGCGAGGGCATCGCGTCGGCGGCCTGCGCGGCCCTCGCCGCCGTGGCCCTGGCCGCCGCCGCGGGCGCCAACCTCCGGCAGCGCGAGGGCGCCGCGTTCGCCGCGAACTTCACCGCGATCGCCGCCGCGACCGCATCCCTGTTCACCGCGCTCTACCCGCGCGTGCTGCCCTCCACCCTGTCGCCCGCGCTGTCGCTGACCACGGGGAACGCCGCCTCCGCGGCGCAGACCCTCGCGGTCATGACCGTGGTCGCGTGCATCTTCCTGCCGCTCGTCCTCGCCTACCAGGGCTGGACGTACTGGATCTTCCGCAAGCGGGTCACCGGGCCGCCGCAGCCGTCGGTGCCATCGTTGCCGCCGGCGCCGACCGGCTCGCGCCCCGCGCCCCGGGTCCCGTGAAGCCGCTCGACCCGCGGCTGCTGCGGTACGGCAGCCGCGCCCGCGCCCCGGTCGGCGGCCTCGCCGTCCTCGGGCTCGTCACCGCGGCGCTGGCC
>DAHWEX010000303.1 GCA_027326205.1 Actinomycetota bacterium | reverse complement strand
ACCTTGCGCGGCCGGCAGCGACCACCCGCCGGAGGCTAAACGACCCCGCACGGGCGGCCGCGACCACCCGCCGGAAGCTAGAGGAGTTCCAGGATGGTGGCGTTGGCCTGGCCGCCGCCTTCGCACATGGTCTGGAGGCCGTAGCGCAGGCCGTTGTCGACCATGTGGTGGAGCAGCGTGGTCATGATGCGGGCGCCGCTGCCGCCGAGGGGGTGGCCGAGGGCGATCGCGCCGCCGTTCGGGTTGAGCTTCGCCGGATCCGCGCCGATCTCGGCGAGCCAGGCGAGCGGGACCGGGGCGAAGGCCTCGTTGACCTCGAACACGCCGATGTCGCCGATGGACAGGCCGCTCTTCTTCAGCGCCTTCCTGGTGGCCGGGATCGGGGCGGTGAGCATGATCACCGGGTCCTCGGCGGCCAGCACGGCGGTGTGCACCCGGGCGATCGGGGTGAGGCCGAGCTCGGCCGCCTTCTCGCTGGTCGTCATGAGCAGCGCGGCCGAGCCGTCGCTGATCTGGGAGCTGTTGCCGGCGTGGATCACGCCGTCCGGCCGGAAAGCGGGCTTGAGCTTGGCGAGGCCCTCGACCGTGCCGCCGCGTCGGACGCCCTCGTCGGTGTCGACCACGGTGCCGTCGTCGAGCTTGACCGGGGCGATCTGCCCGGCGAAGCGTCCCTCGTCGATGGCGGCGGCGGCCTTGGCGTGCGAGCCGACCGAGAACTCGTCGAGCTGGGCGCGGGTCTGGCCCCAGCGCTCGGCGATCATCTCCGCCCCGATCCCCTGGTTCGGCGCGACGCCGTGGAAGACGGTCTGCAGGCCGGAGCCGGACGGGTTGACCCGGGTCGCGCCGATCGACGAGCCCATCGGCACCCGGCTCATCGACTCCACGCCGCCCGCCACGACCAGGTCGTACTGGCCGCTGACCAGGCCGGCCGCGGCGAAGTGGACGGACTGCTGACTGGAACCGCACTGCCGGTCCACGGTCACGCCCGGCACCGACTGCGGCCAGCCGGCCGCGAGCACGGCGCTGCGGGCGATGTCGAAGGTCTGCTCGCCTACCTGGCTGACGCAGCCCCAGATCACGTCGTCTACCTCGGCCGGGTCCTCAAGGCCGGCGCGCTCAGCCAGGGCGTTGAGCACGTGGGCCGACAAGTCCACCGGGTGCACGCCCGACAGGGCACCGTTCCGCTTACCTACCGGCGTCCGAACCGCCGCCACGATCACCGCGTCGCGCATTTTGCTACGCCCTCCTCAATTTTGGTCGCTCCCTCTTGCCTACCACGTCGTAGCGCGTTTGCCCATGTTGGGGGCAACTTCCGGAGTCCCGGAAACGGTGGCGTCACCGGCAAATGCATGTGCATCCACAATTGCAGAGTGTTATGGTGACTGCATCCCTATGACCCGTGAGGTAACCGTGGCCATTGCCGCCAGCCGGGGCCAGGTCACCGGCCAGCGACGCCTTGGCCTGCTACCCGCGGAGGCCACCAGTTTCGTCGGCCGGACCGCCGAACTGGCCGGGATCGCCGACCTGCTGGGCAGCACCCGCATGGTGACGGTGGTGGGCCCGGCCGGGGTCGGCAAGTCGCGTGTGAGCCTGCGCGCCGCGGCGAGCGCGGCGGGGCAGTTCCCCGACGGCGTCTGGCTCGCCGACCTCGGCGGCATCGGCCATCCCGCCGCGGTCGTGGGCACGGTCGCCAAGGCGCTCGGCCTGCCGGAGGCGGACCTGCCGGCGGTCCTCGGTCACCTGCGCGGCCGGCGCCTGCTGCTCATCCTCGACACGTGCGAGCACCTGGTCGACGCCTGCGCCACGTTCGCCGACGTGGTCTTGCGGTCGGCTCCCGGCGTGTCGCTGCTCGCCACCAGCCGGCAGCCGCTCGACACCCAGGGCGAGCACGCCTTCCCGCTGCTCCCGCTGGCCGCGGCGACCGACGCGGTCGAGCTGTTCGCCCAGCGCGCGGCGGCGGTGCTGCCCGGGTTCACCCTCACGCCGCAGCACCAGGCGGACGTCGTCCGGCTCTGCGCGCGGCTTGACGGCATCCCGCTGGCCATCGAGCTCGCCGCCGTCCGGCTGCGCGCGCTGCCGCTCGGCGAGCTGGCGAGCCAGCTCGAGTCCGGCATCCGGCTGCTGACGGTCAGCCGCCGCGGCACCAGCCCCAGGCACCAGACCCTGCGGGCCGCCGTGGACTGGAGCTACCAGCTGTGCACGCCCGCGGAGCGGGCGCTGTGGGAGCGGCTGTCGGTGTTCGCGGGCACCTTCGACGTGAGCGGCGCCGAGGACGTGTGCGCGGACGACGTCCTGCCCCGCGACCAGGTCGTGTACGCCCTGGTCGGCCTCGTCGACAAGTCCGTGGTGCTGCGGGACGACACGGACCCGTCCCGGTACCGGCTGCTCGCCGCGCTGCGCGAGTTCGGCGCGGACCGTTTCGAGGCGCCCGGGCGGTGCCTGGACCAGCTCGCGGCGCGGCTCGGCGCGATGGCGCGGGACTTCGACGAGCGGTTCCGGTCCAGCCCGCGCCCCGGTGGCCACGGCTTCGGGCACGGGGCGGCGGCCGAGGCCCCCAGGGACCAGGTGACCGCCCTGCGCGGGCTGCACCAGGAATACGAGAACATCCGCGCGGTGCTCGGCTACACGCTCGCCAGCGACGAGCCCGCGGGCGACCTGGCGCGCGGGCGGCTCGGCGCGGACCTGGCCGTGCGGCTGTCCTGCTACTGGCAGGTCCGCGGGCAATTCGACGAGGGACGGCAGTGGCTGGGCCGGGTGGCCGACCTGTTCCCCGAGCCGGCCAGGGAACGCGCCTGGGCGCTCGGCGAGCGCGGCCGCCTCGCCACGTTCCAGGGCGACTTCGCCCGCGCCGTCGCCGACATCAGCGAGTCCATCCGGCTGGCCTCGGCCGTCGGGCGCGACGCGGATCTCGCCGTCGCCCGCGGCTACCTGTACCTGAACCTGGCGCTGGCCTTCGCCGGCCGTTACGCCGAGGCCGAGGCGGCCGGCGAGACCGCCAGGCACCGGCTGACCGACTGCGGGCATCGGGTCGGCGTCATCGGGCTTGAGGCCCAGCTCGCGCACCTGCACCTGCTCACCGGGGACGCCGCGGCGGCCGTCGAGTGCTGCGACCGGGGGCTCGCCATGCTCGCCGACGCCGGCGGCGGTGCCGGCCAGCCCGGCACCGAACGGTGGATCAGCGGGTACCTGCACCTCGTCTCCGGGCTCGCCCTCATCCAGTGCCCCGGCCGGGAACAGGCGGCCGCGCTGGCGCTGTCCCGGGCGCTGGCCGCCAAGCACGAGCTCGGCGACGCCCTCGGGACCGCCTACGCGATCGAGGGGCTCGCCTGGCTGGCCGCGCAGCGCGAGCAGTACGAGCGCACGGCATGGCTGCTCGGTGCCGCGGACCGGCTGTGGGACAGCACCGGGCGGCGCCTGTCCGGCGTCGCGGTCATGGAGGAGTCCCGCCAGCGGGCGGTCAAGGCGGCCCGCGGTGCCCTCGGCGAGCGGCGGTTCACGGTGGCGTACGCGCACGCCACCACCCTCGGCCTGGACGCCGTGGTCAGGGACGCCGTGGCCGAGGCCGCCGCGGGCCAGCGGGACGGCGCCCCCGGCGAGCCCGGGACCGCCGTCGCCGCCCCGGTCCCCGCCGCGGTCGTGCTGACCAAGCGCGAGCGGGAGATCGCCGATCTGGTGGCCAGCGGGATGTCCAACCGCGAGATCGCCACCCAGCTGTTCATCTCCAAGCGGACCGTCGACGCGCACGTCGAGCACATCTTCGCCAAGCTGGAGATCTCCTCGCGGGTGAAGCTCACGATGTGGCTCCAGGCGCAGGCCGGGATCAGCGCCTAGCTCGGTCGCTCTCCGGGACGAGCGGCGGCTTCGCCACCGCGAGGCGTCTCCGTCGGCTTGCGCTCCGCGCTTCTTGCTGTTATCCCGACAGGCAGGCGTGGTTCATCGTGATCACGAAGGATAATTGTCGTATACGACAATTATCCTTC
>DAHWEX010000265.1 GCA_027326205.1 Actinomycetota bacterium | reverse complement strand
GGGCGTGTCCGGCAGGCCGAGCGTGGCCACGCCCGACCCGGCGGCGACGAGCAGCGCGTCAACGTGACCGTGGTAGCAGCCGGAGAACTTCACCACGACCGACCGGCCGGTGTACCCGCGGGCCAGCCGGAGCGCCGACATCGTCGCCTCGGTCCCCGAGTTGACGAGCCGCACCTGCTCGACTGGCGCCCGCGCGATGATTTCCGCCGCCAGTTCGACCTCGCCGGCGGTCGCCGCGCCGAACGAGGTCCCCTTGGCGAGCGCCGCGGCGACGGCCTCGGTCACCGCCGGGTGGGCGTGGCCGAGGATCATCGGCCCCCAGGAGCAGATCAGGTCAACGTACTGACGGCCGTCCACGTCGAACAGGTAAGGCCCCGCTCCCCGGTCGATGAACCTGGGCACCCCGCCGACCGGCCCGAAGGCACGGACCGGGGAGTTCACCCCACCCGGGGTCACCTCGAGGGCACGGGCGAACAGCGCGGCGCTGCGGTCCTCAGACACGGGATTCAGCCTTCTTCCTCACAGGCGTCTACCAGGTACTCAAGCAGGCGGAGGCCGTCCGGCAGCGGTCTCCCCGCGGGCTCGCGGACCCAGCGTACGTCCTGGCCGGCGCCGAACCTGGACGGCGGTGCCAGTACGTAACTGTCCCGGCAGTGCCAGCGGACGGGCTCGGCCCGCATGGCGGGGTCCGGTGACGCGTCAAGGCCGCAGGACCACCACTCGTCCTCGTCGTCCGGCGCGCCCCTGGTCATGACGAAGAACAGCATCCGCTCGGTGCCCTGGACCGCGACCGGGCCGGTTTCCACGCCGGCCTCGAGCATCGTGGCCAGCGCGCTCGCCCCGGCCACCGCGGGCACGTCCAGAACGTCAAAAACCCGCCCGGTGACGAGTATCACATTCGCCTCCGGACGGGCTTCCCACCACTGTCCGATGATTGAGTTGTCGAGAGTTGCCTGCATCTGCCAGGTCGGGGATACCGGGTGCGCGCCCGGTGCCGGGCAGCCGACCCGGTCACAGGAACACGCGCGGCCCGGGTCGGGCATCCCGAAGTTGTCGAGCCCGCCGCTTGGATGGGCACCCGGGCACACCGGCCAGCCCATGCTCGCGTAATTTCTGGCCGCCGCGCCCAGCGCCGACGGCCACTGCGCCGCCGACCGGCGGCTTCGTCGCCGCATCATCGTCACCATCAAGGCCCCCCGTACCAGTAGTCCATCACGTCCCACCATGAGAGGGAATGCCAAAACATCCGCAGACTTGGTAGTGGGATTGCGGAAAGCGTACCGCCACCGCGCCACTCGTTCGGGGCAGATGACGGTGACCCGCGCCACCTTGTAACTTCTTGGCGGCTTCTGTCTGGGAATGCGGGATGCCTCTAGGGGAAGTTACAACTTCCTTGCCACCTCGGCGGCCCAGTAAGTCAGGATGACGCTCGCGCCAGCCCGGCGGATCGAGGTGAGCGTCTCCATGATCGCCTTGTCCCGGTCCACCCAGCCGTTGGCCGCGGCCGCCTCCACCATCGCGAACTCGCCGCTCACCTGGTAGGCAGCGACCGGCACCCGCACCGTGTCCGCGATCCGGCGGATGACGTCCAGGTAGCTGAGCGCGGGCTTGACCATGACCATGTCCGCGCCCTCGGCGAGGTCAAGCCCGACTTCCTTGAGCGACTCCAGCACGTTCGCCGGATCCTGCTGGTGGGTGGCCCGGTCGCCGAACTTCGGCGCGCCCTCCGCCGCCTCGCGGAACGGCCCGTAGAACGCCGAGGCGTACTTGACGGAGTAGCCGCAGATCGGGACGTCGCGGAAGCCGGCCCCGTCGAGCGCCTTCCTGATCGCGCCGACCTGGCCGTCCATCATGCCGCTCGGGGCGACCAGGTGGGCGCCCGCCCGGGCCTGGGCGATGGCCGTGGACGCGTAGCGGTCGAGCGTGGAGTCATTGTCCACCGTGCCGGCCGGGGTGACGATGCCGCAGTGCCCGTGGTCGGTGTACTCGCACAGGCACAGGTCCGCCATCACCACCAGGTCGTCGCCCACCTCCCTCCTGATGTCGGAGAGGGCGAGCTGGGAGATGCCTTCCGGGTCGTCAGCGGCGCTGCCCAGGCCGTCCTTGTCCGCCGGAATGCCGAACACGATGATGCCGCCCACGCCTGCCTCGGCCGCGTCGGCGGCCGCCTTGCGCAGGCTCTCCCGCGTGTGCTGCACGACGCCGGGCATCGAGCCGATCGGCTGCGGGTCGACGATGCCTTCCTTGACGAACACCGGCAGCACGAGTTCGGCGGGGCGCAGCGCCGTCTCCGCCACCATGGCCCGCAGCGCCCTGGTCCCCCGCAGCCGCCGCGCCCTAACCTCAGGAAACTCAGCGCTCATGGCCCTCTCCCGTCTTGTGCTAGCGAATGCGGCGGCGTCCGCCCCGGCGGCGTTCGCTCGGGCGGCGGAGCGGCTCGCCCGCCGCGAGTGCCGCGTCCCGCTGAGCCGCGCCGAACTCGGCCAGCGCGTCCACCAGGGCGGTCACCGACGGCTTAGCGGCGGACACGTCCACCCGCAGGCCGAAGTCGGCCGCCGTCTTGGCCGTCTGCGGCCCGATCACCCCGATCACCGTCACCGCGTGCGGCTTGCCGGCGATGCCGACCAGGTTCCGCACGGTGGACGAGGAGGTGAACAGGACCGCGTCGAACCCGCCGCCCTTAATCGCTTCCCGGATGAGAGCGGGCGGCGGCGCGGCCCGCACCGTGCGGTACGCGGTCACGTCCTCCGCTTCCCAGCCCAGCTCGGTCAGCCCGGCGAGCAGCGTCTCCGTCGCGATGTCGGCCCGCGGCAGCAGCACCCGGTTGATCGGGTCGAGCACGTCGTCGTAGGGCGGCCACGCGTCGGCCAGGCCCTCGGCCGACTGCTGCCCTTCCGGCACCAGGTCCGGCCGGATGCCGAACTCCAGCAGCGCCGCGGTGGTCTGGTCGCCGACCGCCGCCACCTTGACGCCGGCGAAGGCCCGCGCGTCGAGGCCGTAGTCCTCAAGCTTCTCCCGCACCGCCTTGACCGCGTTGACCGAGGTGAATGCCACCCACTGGTACCGGCCGGTGACCAGGCCCTTGACGGCCCGGTCCATCTGCTGCGGCGTGCGCGGCGGCTCGACCGCGATCGTCGGCACTTCCTCGGGCACGGCGCCGTACTCGCGCAGCCGCTCCGAGACGACCGACGCCTGCTCCCTGGTCCGCGGCACGAGCACCCGCCAGCCGAACAGCGGCTTGGTCTCGTACCAGGACAGCCGGCTCTTCGCCGCCGCCGCCGCGCCGACCACGGCGATCGCGGCGCCACGGGTGGTGGCCACGGTCACGCCGGCCGCCTTCAGGTCGGGGCCGATCCGGTTCAGCGTGGTGACCACGGTCTGCTGGTCGGTGGTGGTGCCGTCCCAGGTGATCGCGAACGGCGTCGTGTCCGGCCAGCCGGCCGCGATGAGCATCTTGCCGAGGTCGGCGGGCGCGGTCTCCGCGCCGAGGACCACCAGGGCGCCCGGGCCGTGGCCGATCCGGCTGACCTCGTTGGCGTGCACGATCCGGAGCTCGCCGGAGCCGTCGCTGGGCAGCGCGATCCCGGCGTAGGCGGGGACTCCCGTCGCGGCCGGGATCCCCGGGACGATCTCGTAGCGGACCTGCGCCTTGGCGCACGCCTCGATCTCGGCCGCGCCGCCGGCCAGCAGCGGATCGCCCGCGAACAGCCGGACGACGAACTGCCCGTCCTGCACGGCCTGGAGCAGCGCCCTGGCCGTGGCCGCGGCGTCCGCGGGCTCGGCCACGGCGGCCTCCGCCGTGAAAAGGTGCCGGACCCGCTCCGCGACCTCGGCCTCGGCGATCACCAGGCTCGCCGCGCCAAGCAACCGGGCCCCGCGCAGGGTCATCAGCCCGTCGTCGCCAGGTCCCGCGCCGACGAACGCGACCCATCCGTCCCGTGCGTCCGACACGACGGCGTCTTTTGCCATCGGACGCACACCGGGGGGCATGGGGGGTCGTTCCCCCGGAAAATTACTGGTCATGCGTATCATTCCCGTCGCCATCAATCTGGC
>DAHWEX010000264.1 GCA_027326205.1 Actinomycetota bacterium | reverse complement strand
GCGGATCGCCTCGGCTTGAACCGCGAGCGCGCGCCATCGTCGAAAGCGGAGGTGGTGGGCGATGGGCGCGAAGGACGTACTCGGCAAGGAAGGCGAGCAGGCGGCGGTCAGCTACCTGGAAGGCTGCGGTTTCCGGATCCTGGACCGCAACTGGCGCTGTGCCGAAGGCGAGATCGACATCGTGGCGGCGGACCGGCGCACGTTCGTCGTCTGCGAGGTGAAGACCCGGTCGGGGACGCGTTACGGCACGCCGCTGGACGCCGTCGGACACCGTAAGCGCAGGCGGCTGCGCAGGCTCGCCGCCCTGTGGCTGTCCGCGCACGGCGTCCGCTTCGACCAGATCAGGATCGACGTGCTCGGCCTGCTGTGCGACGGGGCCGGCGGATTCACGATCGAGCACGTCCGGAGCGTGGGGTGATGGCCCTCGCGCGCACGTACTCGGTGGCTCTCGTCGGGGTCCGCGGCCACATGATCGAGGTGGAGGCCGACATCGCCAGCGGGCTGCCCGCGACGATCCTGGTCGGCCTGCCGGACACGGCCCTGCGCGAGGCGCGGGACCGGATCCGCGCGGCGATCGTGAACAGCGGCGAGGCCTGGCCGAGTTCGAAGATCACCGTCGGCCTCTCACCCGCCACCCTGCCCAAACGGGGTTCGGGCTTCGACCTGGCCATCGCGGTCGCCATCCTCGCCGCCGCCGAGGCGGTGCCGGCGAACGCGCTGGCCGGGAAGATGTTCCTCGCCGAGCTGGGCCTGGACGGGCGGTTGCGGCCGACGCCCGGGGTGCTGCCCGCGGTGGTCGCGGCCGAGGCAGCCGTGGACACGGTGGTGGTCGCCGGGCAGAACGCCGGGGAAGCCGCGCTGGTGCCCGGCGTGCGGGTGATCGGCGCGAACACCCTCCTCGAGGTGATCGTCTGGCTGCGCGGCGGCGGGGCGCCGTCCCCTCCGCCGTCCCCGGAGCCGCCGCGGGGCCCGGTACCCGGGCTCGCCCGTGGCAGGAAGCTGGACCTGTCCGAGGTGCTCGGCCAGGCGGAGGCGCGGATGGCGGTGGAGATCTGCGCGGCCGGCGGCCACAACCTCTCGCTGCTCGGTCCGCCGGGGGTGGGCAAGACGATGCTGGCCGAGCGGATGCCGACGATCCTGCCCGCCCTGAGCACCGAGGCGGCGATCGAGGTCATGTCCATTCACTCCGTCGCCGGGTACCTGACGCCGGGCGGCGGGCTGATGACCGTCCCGCCCTTCTGCGCGCCGCACCACACCTCGTCGATGGCGGCGATCGTCGGGGGCGGCAGCGGCGTCGTCCGCCCCGGCGCCGTGAGCCTGGCCCACAACGGGATACTGCTGCTCGACGAGGCACCGGAGTTCCACCGGGACGTGCTCGACGCCCTGCGCCAGCCGCTGGAGTCGGGGGAGGTCGTGATCGCCCGGGCGGGCGCGCACGCCGTCTTCCCTGCCCGGTTCACCCTCGTCCTGGCGGCCAACCCGTGCCCGTGTGCCAAGACCGCGGGACCGGGCAAGGCAGGCTGCTCCTGCTCGCCCGCGGCTCGCCGCCGCTACCTGGGCAGGCTGTCGGGGCCGCTGCTCGACCGGGTTGACGTCAAGGTCCGCCTGCAGCCCGTGTCCCGCAGCGACATGCTCTACGACCGGAAGTTCGCCGAGCCGTCCGCCGTCGTCGCCCAGCGGGTCGCCGCCGCCCGCGAGCGGTGCGCGGCCCGGTACGCGGGCACCCAGTGGCGGGTGAACGCCGAGATCCCCGGCACCGTCCTGCGCCGTTCGTTCTCGCCCGGGCCGGCCGCGCTGCGGTCCCTGGACCGGGCCATGGAACTCGGCCAGCTCTCCGCCCGGGGCGCGGACAAGATCGTCCGCGTCGCCTGGTCCCTGGCCGACCTGGCCGGCGCGGACCGGCCGGGCCCCGACCAGGTCAACCTCGCGATCAGCCTGTGGCTGGGGGTGGCACGTTGAACGAGCGGCTAACCGACGAGGCCTACGCCCGCGCGGCCATGACCTACCTGGCCGAGCCCGCCGACCGCTGGCTCGGCAAGCTGATCAGGGTCTTGGGCGCGGCCGGGGCGCTCGACGCGATCAAGCACTACCAGGCTCCGGCCGGCGGCTCGCCGCGGACGAAGGCGGGGGAGGCGATGAGGGCCGCCATGGACCGCTGGCGGACCCGGCTGCCCGAGCTGCCGGGACCGGAGGAAGTGCTCGACCTGCGCAAGGCCGGGATCAGGCTCACCACACCGCAAGACCCGGAGTGGCCGGGGCAGCTCGCCGACCTCGGGGACGACCAGCCCTACGCCCTGTGGCTGCGCGGCAACGCGGACCTGCGGTTCAACTGCCTGCGGTCGGTCGCGGTCGTCGGCTCGCGCGCCGCGACGGCCTACGGCTCCTACGTGGCGGCCGAGTTCGCAGCGTCCGTCGCGGCGCGCGGCCTGGCGGTGATCTCCGGCGGGGCGTTCGGTGTCGACGCCGCCGCGCACCGGGGGGCGCTCAGCGCCGGCGGCGTGACCATCGCGGTGCTGGCCGGCGGCCTGGACACGCCCTACCCGGCGGCCCACGCGGAGCTGTTCGAAGCGATCGCGGCCCAGGGGGCCCTGGTGAGCGAGTGGCCGCCCGGCCGGAACGTGAGCAGGCTCAGGTTCCTCGTCCGCAACAGGGTCATCGCCGCGCTCGCGACCGGCACGGTGGTCGTGGAGGCAGCCGAGCGCAGCGGGGCGCTGAACACAGCCAGGCACGCCCGTGACCTGAATCGCCGGCTGATGGCGGTCCCCGGGCCGGTCACCTCCGACCTGTCCGCGGGCTGTCACCGGATTCTCCGGGACTGGCAGGGCACGCTGGTCACCAGCGCTGCCGAGGTCATCGAGCACCTGGGGCCGCTCGACGCGCGCCCGGGGGCCGCGACGGCGGCCCCCGTCCTTCCGCGTGATCAGCTTGACCTCGACTCCGCCAAGGTGCTTGACGCGCTGCCCGGCCGCGGCGGCATGGGCACGGTCCGGGTAGCGCAAGGGGCGGGCCTCTCCCCGGCGGCCACGGCCACGCTCCTCGGCCAGCTGGCGACCGGCGGCTTCGTCGAGCGCTGCGACGACGGCTGGCGCCTGCGCCGTACTGGCCGGCCTGCCTGTCCGCCGTAGCGCGGGCTTTGCAACGGGGCGGTAAAACATGGACGAGGACGTTCCCAAGCCGCGTGCCCCGGTGCACACTGTGCGCATGGCCGTAGTCCGCCGTAGGGACGGTCTCCCCCCGGAGCGCCCATCGGAGCGACCCGCGCAGAGCCTGCCCGAGGCGCTGAGTTCGGCGCTGGCTGGGTTCTGCCGCCACCTCGCCGCTGAGCGCGCGCTGTCCCGCCACACGGTCCGCGCCTACCGGGGCGACATACAGTCGCTGCTTGAGTACGCCTGGCGGTCCGGCATCGGGGACCCGGGCTCGCTCGACCTGACCACGCTGCGGGGCTGGCTGGCCGCCCAGCACCGCAGCGGCGCCGCGCGGGCCACGCTGGCCCGGCGGAGCGCGGCGGCCCGGGCCTTCACCGCCTTCGCCTGCCGCCAGGGCTGGCTGGCCGCCGACTCGGGGCCGCAGCTCGGCACCCCCAAGCCCCGGCGGGTGCTGCCCCAGGTGCTGCGCCGGGACGAGATGAAAGCGGTGCTCGCGGACTGCGAGGACCGGGCGCTGCGTGAGCTCGCCGCGGGCCAGCGCGCCAGCGCCGCCCTGGCCATGCGCGACGCCGCGGTCCTCGAGCTGCTCTACGCCGCGGCCATCCGGGTCAGCGAGCTGTGCGAACTCGACGGCGCGGGCCTCGACCGGGAGCGCCGCGCGGTCCGGGTCCTTGGCAAGGGCGGCAAGGAGCGCGTCGTGCCGGTGGGCGTGCCCGCGATGCGGGCCCTGGCCCGGTGGGAGGAAGCGGGGCGCCCCGTCCTGGCCAACGAGCGCAGCGGCGCCGCGCTCTTCCTCGGCGCGCGGGGCGGCCGGCTCGACCCGAGGACCGCGCGCCGCATCGTCCACGCCCGGATGCGCGCCGCCGACCTTGACCCGGCGGCCAGGCAGGCGGTCGGCGAGAGCGGCGAGTTGGCGGATGACGCCGGCCGCTCGGCCGTCAGGGACGCGGGCCCGCACGCTATCAGGCACACCGCCGCCACCCACCTGCTCGAAGGCGGCGCCGACCTGCGCAGCGTGCAGGAGTTCCTCGGCCACGCGAGCCCGGCGACCACCCAGATCTACACCCACGTCACCACCGAGCGCCTTAAGCAGAGCTACCGTCAGGCCCATCCCCGCGCCTGACCGCCCGGGCGGCGAGAACCGGGCGGCGAGGCGCCGGGAACACGGGCACCGCGCTAAGAGTTGACTTCTCCTTGCCGCCAATGCATGCCCTTAAACACAGAGCCTGACGCGGAGACGGTAAGATGCAAGAGGTCGCTCTTCCGCTTGCCAGGCTGGCGGGCGGGGCGGACGCGGAAACGTCGTCCAGGGTGGCTAAATCTCGCGTGCCTGCGTGCCGCGCCTACCCGGCGCGGACGGATCACTCGGTCCGCTGGTCGGCATGACCGGCGGCATGATGCGGATGCCACTTTCCGTGAGCCAGCAGGCACCAGGACAGATAACCGAGCCGCGCGCGACGCCAGCGGAAACGGCCGGGGCGGACTCCGCCACGGTGCTGATACGCCGCGCGCACGAATGGAAGGACCGCGATGGCCACGGTCGTCACGATGAAGCAGCTCCTGGAGAGCGGCGTCCACTTCGGCCACCAGACCCGGCGCTGGAACCCGAAGATGAAGCGCTACATCTTCACCGAGCGCAACGGCATCTACATCATCGACTTGCAGCAGTCGCTCGACTACATCGACCGCGCGTACGAGTTCATCAGGGAGACGGTCGCGCACGGCGGCACGATCCTCTACGTCGGCACGAAGAAGCAGGCCCAGGAGGCGATCGCCGAGCAGGCGCGCCGGGTCGGCATGCCGTTCGTGAACCAGCGCTGGCTGGGCGGCATGCTCACCAACTTCTCTACCGTCTACAAGCGGCTGCAGCGCCTCAAGGAGCTCGAGGAGATGGACTTCGGCGACGTCGCCGGCTCCGGCATGACCAAGAAGGAGCTGCTCGGCCTCAAGCGCGAGCGCGACAAGCTGGACAAGACCCTCGGCGGCATCCGGGACATGGCCCGCGTGCCGAGCGCCATCTGGGTGGTGGACACCAAGAAGGAGCACATCGCCGTCAACGAGGCGCGCAAGCTGAACATCCCGGTGGTCGCGATCCTCGACACGAACTGCGACCCGGACGAGGTCACTTACCCGATCCCCGGCAACGACGACGCGATCCGCTCCGTGGCACTGCTCACCCGCGTGGTCGCCGACGCGGTGGCCGACGGCCTCATGTCCCGCGCGGGTGCGTCCGTGGCCGACGAGAAGCCGGCCGACGACCAGTTCACCACCAGCGACGAGCCGCTGCCCGAGTGGGAGCGCGACCTGCTTGAGGGCGCCGCCGCCCCGGCCGCCGACGCCGCCGAGGAGATCCTCCAGCCGCCGACGACCGACGCGGCCGTGGCCGACGCCGAGGCCCCCACGGAGGCTGCCGCCCCCACGGAGGCCGCCGAGGCTGCCGAGACCGCCGAGACCGCCGAGGCTGTCGAGACCCCCGAGGCTGTCGAGACCCCCGAGACCGCCGAGACCGCCGAGTGACGCTGACAACCAGCTGCTAA
>DAHWEX010000157.1 GCA_027326205.1 Actinomycetota bacterium | reverse complement strand
GCGCCCCCGGAGCGCCGCCGGCGGCCCGAGGCGGGCGTTGCCGTCCGCGTACCGGGCGATCTCGGAGAGCCGGCTGCCGAGCGTGTCATGCATGGGTGGTTGCCTTCCTGATGAAGCCGACGGGGTCGGGGGCCGGATGGTGCCGCCTCAGCGGCGGCGGCTCGTCACTGAATTCCGAGACGAGCGGGGCGAGCGCCTTGCGGCCCCTGGCCAGGCGCGCCTTCACGGTCCCGGACGGCGCCCCGGTCTCGGCCGCGATCTCCGCTACCGACAGGTCCGCCAGGTAGTGCAGCACGATCGCCCGCCGCTGCTCCTCCGGGATCTTCCGCAGTGCGCTCACCAGCGCCAGCAGGTCCGCGGACAGCCCCGGGTAATCGCGGTTCCGGTCGGCGCGGTAATGCGCGAACAGCCTGTTCTTCGCCTTCCGCCAGGCGTTCATGCTGATCCGGTAGGCCACCAGGCGAAGCCATGCCTCCGGGTTCTCGTAGGCACGGACCCGCGGCCACTGCCGCCATGCCTTGATGTACGCCTCCTGGACCGCGTCCTCCGCTTCGGCTTCCGGCATGCCACCTCCGAATCCGGACCGGTAACGGTACCGGCGGCCATCGCCGCCGCATACAACACCGGCGAACCCGCCACCCGGTTGCACCAGGCTTTCCGAACCCGCAACGACGACGGCCATATAGGTCTGTGATCCAGGCCTTTAGCCTCTACCCGCCACCGCATGATCGCCGTTTTGCTACTCGTAGGAGGTGACAGCGATGGCGATCCCAAAGCAACCTCACGAGTCACCACACTCGCACAAGCCGCCAGCGGCAAGGCGCCTGCATGCTGCCCGCCCCACCTCAGCCACTTCGCCGCTGCCGCCGTACACGCGAACACGCCACGTGGCCTCATGGCTGGCCTTGGGGCTCGCCGGCGCAGAGGTGATCGTCGGGGTGGTCGCAGTCGTCACCTCGCCGCCAGGGGCGTCAGCCGGATGGGGCGAGGATCTGACCGAGACGTTCATAACCGTTGTGCCGCTTGTCGCGGTCGGTCTGGCACTCCGATCCTGGCGCCGGGGCGTCGCGAAAACGACCGCGGTGATGGCCCTGGTCTTCGGTGCCTTGGTCGGCGCGACGCTGCTCGGTTACCTGTTCTGGGGGCATGACTGGAGCGGGTTCACGCTGAGGCAGAAGACCGTCTACTCACTCGAGATGATTCCCCCGATTGCCGTCTACCTCGCTGCCTTCCTCGCCGAATTGCCAGCCTTCGGGAGGCGATGGCCCGTTTAGCCGGGCGGGTTAGCCGGGCGGCTCTGCCAGGCGCTTTGACCGGATCCAGCCGTCCCAGCCACGCTCGCGCATCAGGGTCATCAGCCGCTGCGCCCGCGGGTCGGACTCGACGACATGTGCGTCCAGCAGGTCAAACGGCAGGTCATCGTGCCCCATTTGGCCGGGTTTGATCTCACCGGAGGCGTATGACCGCTCGAGCCCGTCGGCCATGATGTCGGCGAGTTCCTCTAGGCGCGGGTCGTCCTCGCCCGTGTCGCTTTCGAAAAGCTCCGACAGGACCCGGTAGAGCCGGACGACTTGCGGGTCTTCGAGCTGCGCGAGTTTCCCGGCCATGATCTCGCCGATGAGTCCGGGCCACCGCGCCGTGACCACGATCCACGCGTCCCGCTCGGCTTCCACCAGCCCTTGTGACACCCCGATCTCCCGGAGCCGGCCGAGATAGGAGGTCACCTCCGGCGGGAGCACCAGGCTGTCCCCGGCAGCGAGCTGGGTGACCTGCTTGCGCGTGGCCTCCAGCCGTTCGATCTCTTCCCGCAGGTGGCTGTCGATCTTTTGCACCGCTTCGGCAAACGCCGGCGCGTCGGCCTCGAGCATCTGACCGATCTGAGACAGCGGCACGCCGGCGTTGGCGAGGGTGCGGATCTTGATGAGAGACACGACAGCCATTGCGCCGTACCGCCGGTAACCCGAGGCATCCCGCTCCGGCTCTGGCAGCAGCCCGATCTGGTGGTAGTGCCGCACCGCCCGCACCGTGACGCCGGCATAGGCCGCCAGCTGGCTGATCGTCAGCATGCTCTGATCATGCCCCCAACTCCCCCGGTCCCGGCCGACGTCGGCTCACGAGATCCTGCGACGGTAGGCGATGCCCGCGAAGACATAGGCAACGGCGAGGATGCCGGCGCACCAGGCGAGGGCGGTCCAGATGCCGGCGCCGGCCGGCTGCCGGGCGAGCAGGTCCCGGATCGTGTTGACGATGGACGTGGCCGGCTGGTTGTCGGCGAAGGCGCGAACCGGGCCCGGCATGGTGGCGGTGGGCACGAAGGCCGAGCTGACGAACGGCAGGAAGACGAGCGGGTAGGCGAACGCGCTCGCGCCGTCCACGCTCTTGGCGGTGAGGCCGGGGATGACCGCGACCCAGGTCAGCGCCAGGGTGAACAGCAGGAGGACGCCGGCGACATCGAGCCAGGCAAGCACCCCGGCGCTCGAGCGGAAGCCAATGCCGGCGGCGACGCCGACGACGGCCGCGAGCGCGATCACGTTGGCGGCCAGCGAGGTCAGCACGTGCGCCCACAGCACGGACGACCGGGCGATCGGCATGGACTGGAACCGCTCGAAGATCCCGCCCTGCATGTCCGTGAAGAGCCGCAGTGCGGTGTAGGAGATGCCAGACGCGATGGTGATGAGCAGGATGCCGGGGAGCATGTAGTCCACGTACGAGACCGTTCCGGTGCCGATCGCGCCGCCGAACACGTAGACGAGCATCAGCATGATGGCGACCGGCGTGACCGCTGTCGTGATGACGGTGTCCAGGCTGCGGGTGACGTGGCGCATGGTCCGCCCGGTGAGGACGACGGTGTCGCCGAGGAAATGCGTGGCCATTGCTGTTCCCTTACTTCCCGCTCGACTTGGTCTTAAGGTCCTGGCTGCCGCTATCGGCGCCGCCGTCCCTGTCGTCTTCGCCGGCGTCGCCGACGACCGTGAGGAAGATGTCCTCGAGGGAGGGCTGCTTCTCGACGTACTCGATCCTGGCGGGCGGCAGCAGCTGCCTGAGCTCGGCCAGGGTGCCGTTGACGATGATCCGGCCGTGGTGGAGGATCGCGATCCGGTCGGCGAGCTGTTCCGCCTCGTCGAGGTACTGGGTGGTGAGCAGCACGGTCGTGCCGCCCTCGGCCAGTTCCCTGACGGCCTGCCACACCTCGATGCGCGCCTCCGGGTCCAGCCCGGCCGTCGGCTCGTCGAGGAAGATGACCGGCGGGTTCCCGGTGAGGCTCATCGCGATGTCCAGGCGGCGGCGCATGCCACCGGAGTACGTCGCTGCCCTCCGGGTGCCCGCACCGGTCAGCGAGAAGCGCCGCAGCAGGTCATCCGCGATCGCGCCGGGATCCTTGAGATGCCTCAGCCTGGCCACCAGGACCAGGTTCTCCCGCCCGCTGAGGATCCCATCGACCGCCGCGAATTGCCCGGTGAGGCTGATGGACTCGCGCACCTCGGCGCCCTGCGCCGCGACATCGAAGCCGTTGACCCGGGCAGCCCCCGCGTCGGGCTTCAACAGCGTGGACAGGATCTTCACCACCGTGGTCTTGCCCGCGCCGTTCGAGCCGAGCAGGGCGAAGATGCTGCCCCGCGCCACCTCGAAGTTCACGCCGCGCAGCACGCGCAGCTCCTTGTACGACTTCTCCAGGCCCTGCACGTGGATCGCAGGCCCCTGGACCCTGTTGGTTGCTGGCGGGATGCTCATGACAGCCAGCATGCAGGGTTGACGCAGCGTCAAGGTCAAGCCCTCAGGGCCGATCCGATCCGTCCACTCAAATGGAAGCCCGTATACCGAAGCCGAGGCTCTCCTGGCACTTGATGCCAGCTGCGGGCAATCTCGTCCGGTGCCGGCGTGTCTCACGAAAATGTCGTATACGACATCCGGACGACATATCAGCTCATCGGGCTGGGTCGCGCCTGCGCGCGCTCGCGGGCCGGCAGCGGGTCCCCTTGGCCGGGACCGCCGCCCCAGGTAGTCCGGGGCGGTGGGCCGGTGATCGGGATCAGTATCGGGAGAACGGCCCCCACTGCTTGATCGCGAAGCCGTTGCCGGTGTTCTCGATCTCCAGGGCGGTATGGCCGCTGAAGTGGGCGGGCAGCATGAGGGCGTTGTTGTCGGCGGCCCAGCCGAGCAGGCACAGGCGGGTCGCGCGAGACTGGGCCGGGTCCAGGTCGAAGCAGCTGCTGGGGTCAGTGTGGATGATCTGCAGCGGGGTGTGGAGGATGTCGCCGGCGAACAGCGCCCGGTCGCTGCCGGAGTTCAGCGTGATGACGGCGGCACCGGGGGTGTGGCCAGGGGCTGCCTCAAGGCGCAGGTTCGCGTCGATCGTGTGGTTGTCCTCCCACTGCTGGACCTGGCCCGCGGCCAGCACCGGGGTAATGCTGTCCTCGAACGCGTTCTCGTTGACTCCGCCGGCGATATTCGGGTTGTTGACCGGATTCCAGTATTCGACATCCGCCTTGGGCATCAGGTAAGTGGCGTTCGGGAAGGTTGGCACCCACGCGCCGTCGACCAGCCGGGTATTCCAGCCGATGTGGTCAGTGTGCAGGTGCGTGTTAATGACCAGGTCGACGTCCTCGGGCCGTACGCCGGCGCGGGCGAGATTTCCCAGGTAGTCCAGCGCCAGGTGGTTCCAGGCCTCGACGGCCGGACGGGTCTTGTCGTTGCCGATGCCCGTGTCGATCAGAATCGTCCGGCCACCGCTGCGCAGCACCCAGGTCTGCATGGCGGCATGGACCATGGAGTCATCGGCGCCCAGGTGATCTGGCACGAGCCAGCCACGGTTTTCCTGCCATGCCTGCTCTGGCATTTCCGGGAAGAAATGCCCGGCTGGCATGATCGGCCCGTGCATCTCCTCGACCCGGGTGATCGTGACATCGCCTAGGGTGATCTCGCGTGTGTCTTGCATGGGATCTGTCTCCTGAAGGTGTGCGGTTGTGTTTTCGGGCATGCGGCAGCCAGGCAGCGGCGCATTTGGTGGGTGAGGTGGGTTCTCGCCGAGACCTCGAGAGGCACCGGCAGAGAGTTACCGGCCGGGGTGCCGTGTGCTAAATGGGTCAGTCCGGCCCGACGCGGGGCCGTGTCCGCACCGGTTCAGCCAAGACCTTGGTGGATGCGGTGAGCTGGGCGAGCAGCATCAGCGCGGCCCGCGAGGGCGAGTCCGGCTCCGTGGTACCGACCACCACGACCGGGCCCGGGCCGTGGCTCAGCGTCTGCTGCATGACGGTCAGCGTTCCGACCAGCGGATGGCGCATCTCGTAGACGGCGACCGTGCACGCCTTGATCCGGTGGTCAGCCCACATCGAGGCGAAGTCTCCGCTCTTTGCGGACAGCTCACCCACCAGCGCGTGCAGCGCCGCGTCCTGCGGATGTTGGCCCGCCGTCAGGCGCAGGCCCCCGACTACCGCTCTGGCCTTGCCTGGCCAGTCCGCGTACAGCTCACGGACATGGGAGTCGAGGAACACCAGCCTGGCCATGTTCGGCCCCTCCCCGGGCCGACCGGGAACACCCAGATCCACATGCCCGGCGAACAGCGCGTGACCCGTGTGGTTCCACGCCAGTACGTCGGTCCGTCGGCCCAGCACGATCGCGGGGATGTCTCCCAACACGTCCAGCAGTTGCCTGGTCGCCTCTGTCACCCGCTCGGGCGCTGGCTTGCGGGTGCGGGCAGGACGCCTGTCCGCACCCGCGAGATCGTGCAAGTACCGCCGCTCCGAATCGTCCAGCCGCAGCGCCCTGGCGAGCGCGTCCAGCACCTCCGCCGAAGCGCTCAGCGACTGTCCCTGCTCCAGCCGCGTGTAATACGAGGCGCTCACCCCCGCCAGCAGCGCGAGCTCCTCGCGCCGCAGGCCCGGCACACGCCGACGGTCCCCGTAGGTGGGGACCCCGGCATCCTCGGGACGCAGCCGGGAGCGCTGCGTTTGCAGGAAGTCACCGAGGGGCGATCTCTCGTTCATGCTTCGAGTATGGGCCAGACCCGGACACGTAACCTGACCCAGCTGTGGGTAGGCAAGCTCACGCAGCCCGGTCCAGAAAACGGCGGCCTTCGGGTTCCCCAGGTCCGCCAGGAGGCCGGCCCGCCACGCCGCGCCGCCGCCACGCCGCTTCCCGGCATCCGCGCCGGCCTCTGGCATGGTGGCTGCAGAGCTGACAGCCCACGGCGGAAAATTGAGCGGCGCGAGAGCATGCGGTTCTGCGAGCATGCCTGAGTGACTGAGGAATCCCCGGCCTCTTCCCCCGCGGCCCGGCCCGCAGCGTCGCCGCGGGCCGGGCAGGTGTCGGTCGTCACGGGCGGCTCGGCGGGCCTCGGGCTCGCGATAGCCGGTGCCCTCGCACAAGCCGGGTCGGCCGTGGTGCTCGCCAGCCGCTCGGCCGACCGCTGCGAGCAGGCAGCCGGGCACCTGACGGCCCAGACCGGCCGTCCCGCGCTCAGCCACGCGTGCGATGTCACCGACGCGGACGCCGTCGCCGGCCTGGTAGATCGCGTGCTGTCCGCCTATGGCCGGCTGGACGTGCTGGTGACCAGCGCGGGGGTGCAGGCGCGGGGAACCATCGACGAACTGTCCGCCGCCGACCTGCGCGCATGCCTGGAGGTCAACGTGGTGGGAACCTGGCTCGCCTGCCGGGCAGCCGTCAGGCCAATGCGCGACGCCGGGGATCCGGTGAGACAGGACAACTCGGCCGCCGGTGAGTTCTCACCCTGACGGCACATATGCCATCCGCATCGCTCTGCGAAGTGGCCGCTCAGTGCCCGGTCGATGGCGTTGCGAAGCAGCACCTCGAAGTGCCCGACGGTCTCGAAGGCCGCCGCGGACATCCGCGAACTCCACTCGTGGAGCCGGAGCTCCCGCTCTCGGTCGCCATCGGACTGCCGCAGGTACGGGGCTGCCGCCTCTGCCCAGCACGCGCCCGGGGCCTTTTGCTGCCCTCCTCGAACAAGGGATGGGGCCGGGAACCGAAACTGTCCCTCCCCGTGAGGTACGGTCCGCCGCCTCTGTTCGATACTGTCGGCTTCATGACTGGGGAACATGAACCTCGCAGGCCACCTCGGCAGCGGACCGTCTTCGCGCGGCTGCTCCGGCGGACTCTTGTGCTGTCAACAGTCATGATCGTCGGCGTCATCGTCACCGCCATTGCGACCTCGGGGTCCCCCAGCGCAGGCAAGGCGATCCCCTGGGTGGCGGTACCGGTCTTCCTCGTCGTGCCCGTGGTCATTCAGGTCAGGAAGGCCCGCGGAACCATGCTCCTCGACCGGGTCGCGAACACGAACGGGCCGGGGCCTGCTGTTGCGTCGCCTTCCCCTGTCGCGAGGCCCGAAGCGGCTCTAGGACATCCCGGGCTCACGCTCCGGAAAGATCGGCGCATCGTCGTTCGAGGGTTCTTGACACTGCTGGCGACGGCATGCGGCGCCGCCCTCGGCGAATGGTACTTCCTGGCGCATGAGACGGGCCTTGGCCGCGACGCGGGGGCAGTCGTGGCACTCGTCTTCCTGGTGGTCGCGCTCGCGCTCGCCGTGTTCTACGCCTTTTACCTGGTGCGCTGGATCCTGCCCGGCCACCCGCTCATCGAGCTCGACGCGCGCGGTGTCTACCACGCCAGGCTCGGTTACCTGCTGCCCTGGT
The DNA here is from genome assembly GCA_027326205.1 of Actinomycetota bacterium. Lineage (GTDB taxonomy): Bacteria > Actinomycetota > Actinomycetes > Streptosporangiales > Streptosporangiaceae > Trebonia. The sequence continues at coordinate 3,464 of DAHWEX010000157.1, read as the reverse complement.
CAGACGTCACGGAGATCCGGCTGTACCCGTTCCGGGCCGCCAGCACCTCGCCCGCGCTCCTCGGTTCCGCGCCCCACGTCATGGTCGCTTTCATACCAGCGGACCCGGACGCCATCCTGCGGGCGATCCCCGGCAATCCCTTCCGCAAATGGCAGCAAAGACGGGCATTCCTCACCTACGGCTCCCCCATGGTGATCGCCTCCCTCACGGTGGACCACCCGGCCGAGGAGATCATCCAGACCGCCACCGCCCTCTCCGGGCTTCCCCTCCGCAGGTACTGAGCGCGAAGAGATGCGGGGACCTGCCCGGCGTACCCGGGGAACCTTGTTTCCGACGCCCAGCACGATCGGGTGCGCCCAGAGGTCAAGACGGTCGCAGAGATGTGCAGGGTCTCACTTCGCGTGACATGTTGATCTTGGCTGCTGATCTGGTCTTCTTCGGGATTTCTCATCAATCTGGCCAGCGGTTCTTCTCACAGATCTGGCCAATTCCTCGCGTTGGGCTACAGTTGCGTTTAACTTGCGCCATGGCGTTGGTTGGACAACGCAGCTACGGCCCGAGCCCGGTCCGCAGCACCGGTTCGCTCGTATGCCTCCAAGGCGCGGCGCAGAAGCTAGACGCCTCGCTGCTTCCCGATCCACCCAAGCTCTTCAAGTCGGCCGACGGCCTTGCTGACGTGAGCCTCAGTAAACAGGCGTCCTTTACGCTCGTTCCAGTCGCCGATGACCGCAGTCAAAAGTGCCGGATCTGTCGACCCTCCTGCCACCTCGCGGGTGGAGGTCCAGTGGACGGTGGCCAGCAGTTCAACTCCGTAGGCGGACGCGAACCCGGTAACCAGATCCTTAACAGCGCTGATCCGGTCTAGCGTTTTGTCCTCGGCATGTTCGCTAAGCCAATTCTCAGCCTCATCGACGGCACCTGGCATGAGGCTGATGGGGCTAAGTTTCAACACGCGGTCTGACCTGTCCCCATAGCCGCGTATGTAGTGCCCTTCCAGTGGCTCAAGCGCGTGATTGAGGTTGCCCGCGTACGGACCGTAACGAGCCTTCACGTAGTCGAGCCCGAGATCCTGCCCTCGCTCTTGAAGGAAGTACATGAGCTTCTGGATCTCTAGCAGCGAGGCGCCGTCCGCAGTGGCGGCCTCCTCGCGTCGACTGAGGTCGACGTAGCTTCCCACCATGGCGAGCAGTGCCGAGCGTCCGGCCGTCATGCGCGGTCGCCGGGTCCGGACCGGCATCGACTCTGCCGATGGCGGTTCCTGTGGTGGGTAGACCATCACCCTCACGCCTGGAAGGTCGCCGAGTGCTTCCACGATCAGCGGGCGGACTTCATTCCAGTCAAGGCCGCCGTTTCCGCAGCCAAGCGGCGGAATCGCAATAGACTGGATGTTCCGCTCGCTGATGACCGTACGCAAGCTGCGCAGGCCGACCTTGATGTCGCATAGCTTCGACCGCGAACGCCAGTGTGCTTTGGTCGGGAAGTTAATGATCAGCCGCGGCCCGTCCAGCTGACCAGTTTCATACGTGAACATCTTGCCCAGGCCTACCTCACCACGCTTGCAGGCGGCCTCATAGGCACGGAAGTTGCCCGGGTAGGCCTGCTTGAATTGCAGAGCAAGGCCCTTACCCATGATCCCGACGGTGTTGACAGTATTGACTAGGGCGTCGGCCGGGGCTTCCAGGAGGTTGCCATGTTCTTCGGTCAGCATCTGTCTCGTCCCTCCGTGAGCGCCGACGAACGGTCGACAAGGTTGTCGGCCTTCAGAAACCTGCTGCCGAGGACGCTGGGCAGGTTATCGATATGAGTGAAGTGCGTGATGAGATGGGCACTACTCATCCAGGGGTACCTTCGGGTAGTTGCACGTCGTTGTTGGTCACGTTAAGTGTTCCACTGTCGCGCAGTGCATTGTGCGTACGAGGAAGCCTGAGACGCCTCACCCGGTGAGAGTGAGGCCGAACTTGTCGTTAATCCCGTAGCCGAGTGCGAAGTCGTACCTCGAAACCGCATACTCGACTACCTACCGATATAAGACGCAGGTCTCAAATGACTGTCCCGTGTCATCCAATCGTGCTCGGCTCTGCTCTCTGAGCTGGGCTGAGGAATCTTGGGTGACACGTAGCCTGGAATTAGCTGTCCGTTTTGCCGGATTATGGCGTGTGCCGGGACTCGTATGTGTCAATGAAGGTTGCTCGTGAAGGAGTGCTTTCGTTCGCGGAATCGACAGCAGTTGCTCGTCGCGGGCGACCGCGTGGCTGTAGCCGCGATTTTAGTGTTCGCGGGTTCCTGACCGCATCTGCTGCGCCACTTGTGGCCGTGCCGCGCCCGGAGGGGTGAGGGCGGCCGGCGGAGCGCTTCTCCGGTCTCCTGGAAGCGGTGCTGTGCAAGCGGTAGCGTCACCGCTCCGGGGCGGCGTAAGGTGAATCCTGACAAGTGTCAGGGTGGGCCTGACAAGAAACTTTCGTCGGGAGGCACCATGACCAGCGAAACGCCAGCCGTCGCGACGGAGACCCAGGTGCGCTGCTCGTTCTGCGCCAAGCCGAGCTCGGACGTCGCGAAGGTGATCGCCGGGCCTGGCGTATACATCTGCAACGAGTGCGTCGAGCTGTGCGGCGACATCCTCCGGGACGAGCAGCAGAAGCCGTCCGAGCCGGGGACGCAGCTGCCTGCCTGGGATGAGACGATGACCGATGAGCAGATCCTGGACCTGCTTCCCCGTGTCGCCGCGGTCGGCGCGCAGACCGAGGCGAGCCTCCAGCGGCTGGTCACCCTGTTGCGCGAGCGGAGGGTGACCTGGGCGCGCATCGGCACCGCCCTCCAGATCACCCGTCAGTCCGCGTGGGAGCGGTTCTCTGGCGAGGAGTAGCCCCGTCGCGATTCACGCCACCGGGCGTGGTGGTGCCGCGAAACTGGGGGACCTCTTCAGGAATTCGGGGTGAACCCCCGGCCAGGCTGTTGTCCCAGCCGTGCTGGCGGACGGCCTGGAAGAACACGTTGAGCGAGCCGATCCGGTGCCTCTTGATGTTGTTTCCGCCGGGCTGGGACATCGCGTGGGCGAGGTAGCGTTCCAGCAGGGGCCGGTCGATGCCGGCGAGCGAGTCGACGCCGGCCAGGGCCAGGAAGTAGCTGAACCGGATCAGGGCATCGACTCCCGCTCGCCCCGCGCCGATGCTCAGCCCGGACGTCAGGCGGAGCCGGGTCCATCGTTTGCCCAGGTCACGCAGCCGGGGATGCGAGATGCGGTCGAACCTGAGCCGGTCTCGAGGACAAGGGCGACCGCCGGGGCCAGCGATGCCGGGCAACCGGTCCAGCCGCCAGACGTCTCTGGGGTATTCGACCTCCCAGCCGGTTCCGTCACGCAGCGCCTCGATCGCGTAGCGGGCATCGAGCAGGAAGACCAGCGACTGATTGGGGCGAGCCGCGGCCGCGACGCGCCACTGCTCCTCGCTCAGTTCCAGCAGCGAGGT
>DAHWEX010000165.1 GCA_027326205.1 Actinomycetota bacterium | reverse complement strand
ACAAATGATCATGGGCCGCCGGTGTGCGAAGACGCATGAACCGGGGTAGCTGGCGATGCTGTCACGTAACTACCGCGGCCAGAGTTTCAGGACAGCACCCGCGTGTGGTTAACACGGCGGGCCCGGCTTCCCGGTGACGATCTGCGGGCTGGTCGATCGTCATCTTGGTGCGGGTGTCGCGATCGGCGCGACACTGGAACCGCGACACTGAGATGGAAGGCAGCCCACGATGCGCTACGCACTGCTGATGCACTACCAGGAGCTCGGCGAGGGGGAGATCAGTGCCGAGCGGCTCGCGGAGGCCATGGAGGCGTTCGGTGCCTACGGCCGGGCGCTGGAGTCCGCCGGGGTCCTGCTGTCGGCCGACGTGCTCCAGCCGTCCGCCGTGACCACGACCGTGACCTGCCGTGAGGGCGGGCTTCGGGTGCAGGACGGCCCCTTCGCCGAGACGAAGGAGGCGCTGGCCGGGGTCTTCGTGCTCGACGTGTCCGACCTTGACGCGGCCATCGGCTGGGCCGAGAAGTGCCCGGGTGCCCAGTGGGGCGTGCTCGAAGTCCGCCCGGTCGCGACCGCCTTCGTCAACGGCGGGTGGACCCGCTGACACCGGGCGCCAGCGAGCGAGCGGCCGGCCCCGGGCATGGTGAGCCGGGGCCGGCCGCCCGCTCGGCGGGCGTGGCGGCCCGGGACAGCTACGGCCGGCTGCTCGCGCTGCTGGCCGCCGCCACGAGTGACCTCGCGGCGGCGGAGGACGCGCTCGCCGACGCCTTCGAGCGGGTGCTGCGGACGTGGCCGTCGCAGGGGGTGCCGGGCAACCCCGACGCGTGGCTGCTGACCGTCGCCCGCAACCGGCTGCGCGACGAGCGGAAGTCCGCGCGGGCGCAGCGGTCCGTCCCCCTCGAGGCCAGCCGGGACACGCTGGCGCACATCGACGACGTCGACGTCGACTCGATCCCCGACCGGCGGCTCGAGCTGATGCTCGTGTGCGCGCACCCGGCGATCGAACCCGCGGTGCGGACGCCGCTCATGCTCAACACCGTGCTCGGTTTCACGGCCGAGCAGGTCGGCCGGGCCTTCTCCGTGCCGCCGTCGACGATGGCCACCCGCCTGGTCCGGGCGAAGAAACGGATCAAGGCCGCCGGCATTCCGTTCCGCGTTCCGGACCGCGCGGACCTTCCGGGCCGGATGACCTCGGTCCTTGAGGCGGTCTACGGCGCCTACGTCATCGACTGGGCGACCGGCCCGCAAGACCGGCGGCTGCCCTCGGAGGCGCTGCACCTCGCCGAGGTGCTCGCCACGCTCGTGCCCGCCGATCCAGAGGCCCGGGGGCTGGCGGCGCTGATCGAGCTATCGGCGGCGCGCGCGCCGGCCCGGGCGGGCGCGGACGGGCGGTTCATTCCGCTGGCCGAGCAGGATCCCGCGCTGTGGGACCAGCACCTGATCGGCCGGGCGCACGAGCACCTGCGGGCGGCGCACGCGCGGGGACGACTGGGACGGTTCCAGCTCGAGGCCGCGATCCAGGCCGTGCACTGTGCCAGGTACCACGGGGCCAGGTACCACGGGGCCGGGAACCACGGGGCCGGGAACCATGAGGCCGGGAACCACGGGGCCGGGGAACCCGGGGCCAGAGAGCCTGGAGCCGGCGGGCCAGGGGCACAGGGCGGCGGCGACGGCACGGACTGGCAGGCGCTGCTCGCGCTGCACCGCATCCTGCACGAGGTCGCACCCTCGCTCGGCAGCGGTGTCGCCCTGGCCGCGGTCACCGCCGAGGTCGAGGGGCCCGAGGCGGGCCTGATCGCGCTTGACGTGTTCCTGGCCGGCGGGGGCCAGGACGCCCGGCTCTTCCAGCCGGCCAAGGCCACCCGGGCGCACCTGCTGGACCGGCTCGGACGAAAAGAAGAGGCCGTCGTGGCCTATGAAGGCGCGATCAGCCTGACCCACGACGCCGCCGAACGCCGGTACCTCGAACAGCACCGGGACCGGGCCAGCCGTGAGGGCCGGCCGTCAGGGAGCCGGCCCGGTCCGGCCAACGGGTTAGCGGGCGCGCTTGCGGAGGCGCTCTTGGTCGAGGATCAGGACCGAGCGGGCCGAGATCTGCAGCCAGCCCCGCGCGGCGAAGTCGGCCAGGGCCTTGTTGACCGTCTCCCGTGAGGCGCCGACGAGCTGGGCGAGCTCTTCCTGGGTGAGGTCGTGGTGCACGTGCAAGCCGTCTGTTTCCTGGGTGCCGAAGCGGTCGGCGAGGTCAAGCAGGTTCTTCGCGACCCGCCCGGGGACGTCGGTGAACACCAGGTCCGCGGTGACGTCGTTGGCGCGGCGCAGTCGCTGGGCGAGCGCGCGGAGCATGTGCAGCGAGACATCGGGGCGCTCGCGTAGCCACGGCGTGAGTGCCTCGTGCTTGAGCGCGGCCAGCATCGCGTCGGTCACGGCGCTGGCGGAAGAAGTTCGCGGCCTCGGGTCGAACAGGGACAGCTCGCCAAACATCTCGCCGGGGCCGATCACGCTCAGCAGGTTCTCGCGGCCGTCCTGGGCGGCCCTGGTGAGCTTCATCTTGCCCTCGATCACCACGTAGAGAGCGTCGCCGTCATCGCCTTCCAGGAACAGGTGCTCACCGCGAGAGAGCCTTACCTCCGCCATCTGCTTGCGGAGCGTGCGGGCGCCCTCGTCGTCGAGTGCGTCGAACAGGGGTGCCCGTCTCAGCACTCCTTCGGTGTGGTCCACCAGTCCTCCTTGCTGCCAACCTTGCCGTACTAAGTGTGGATCATCTGGCGCGGTGCTCGGTGCTGGCAAGGAAAGTATTCCCGCCTATGAGGAAAAAGGTGCAGCGATCCGCCGAGCTTTCTGCCCCAGTTCGGACACGATAAGCTTTTTGATGATCACAGAGAGCGATCGGACGGTCGGCGAGGCCCGTTGAGGGTGGGTGTCCGGTTCCGGGGAAGTCGCCAGATGTTCCGCTCGAGTTCGATCTTTTATCCTAGGACGTAACGGATGTTACGCGTAACATGACCCAATGGCGGAGACTAGGCGATGCGAGCGGTGCGGCAAGGAATTCGAGCCGAAGCGCGAGCACGCCCGCTTCTGTTCCGCCCGGTGCCGCGTTGCCTGGAATCGGGAGAACTGGCATCAGGTCGCCAAGGTGCAGCAAAAGTGGGGCAGCGAGAACTGGGCTGATGAGGCCCGTGACCCTCGGGAAACCGGCACCAGCGCGCTCCGTTGGGCCTTCACCGCCATGCAGGACACCACCGAACGGCTCGGGCGGGTCAGGGCCCGCGACCGGGCGCAGGCCTTCGCGGTGATCGGCGAGGCCGTCTGGTGGGTGACCATCGTGGACGCCACCCTTTTCCGGTACTACCCCGACGACTACGAGGCCGCCCTCGCGGGGCTCCCCGGGCAAGAGCGGAAGGCGACGGAGACCACGCTGGCCGGCCTGCGGTTCGTGCGCAACCGGATGGGCTACCACGCCGATCACGCCGACTTCATCCAGCCCTGCGCCGGCGAGGCGGGCGGCGACGCGCCGATCACGCAGTGGACCTGGCGGCCGCTGCCCGTACCGGCCGTGGCGACGCTGCCGGCCCGGGGGCAGGAATGGGAGTTGAGCCGCTACGAGGCCTACCAGGAACTGCTCGCGAACCAGAGCATCGGGGAGACCTTCGGCCGGACGGGAGATTTTCACGATCTCGTCGTGCGCATTGCCCGGGCCTCGGCCGTGGCGGAAACCGAGGCCGAGACGGGCTCGTCGAACGAGGGGTGAGGGCCGGTGACCCGACTGCCGCCGGTCACGCGCACGGAAAGTAGTGTCTCACCGTGTCTTGTCTGTTACACGTAGTTATGTCACGATCTTGGTAGGGGTCGATCGGCGTGGATTGAGTACGTTTGCGGTGAGAGGTTCGCGGCATGTTCATGGCCCGGAACGAGCGGTCAGCGCGCCATCTGCGGCACAGCACGCTGGAGCGCCGGTACGACTTTCATCTGGGTGAGGCCATCAGGGCCGCGCTCCAGGGCAGTCACGACAAGGCGGCGGGCCACTCGGGGCAGGCGCTGCTGATCAGCCGTGAACTCTACGCGGACGCGGCCGACCCCGGGCGGCACCAGCCGGGGCTCGCCGCGGCGCTCTGCGCGCACGCGCGCTACGGCGGCGGCACGTGGCAGGCCATTGAGCTGCTCACCGAGTCGGCCGGGCACTACGCGGCGCTGGCGGAGGCCGATCCGGCCCTGTACGAGGTGCCGCGAATTGACGTGCTCACCAGGATCGCGCTGGCTTCGGACGCGGCGGGCAGCACCGCCGACGCGATCAGCCTGCTGCGCGAGGTCGTCGGCATGTACCTCAAGGCGCCCGCGGCGGACGCCGACGAGCGCGACCTCGGCCTGGCGCGGGCCCGCTTCCACCTTGGCCGCTGCCTGCTTAAGACCGGGATGGACTCCGACGGGCTCGCGGAGACGGAGGCCGGCCTGGAACTGGCCGGCGACGTCCTCGACCGGATGCACCCCCAGGGCCCGGGCCGCGGGTGGCTCGGGCAGGCCCCGCGCTACCTGCAACTGGCCGCGCCGGACTGGGCGGCCGCCGCGGTCCGGTCGATGACCCTGCACGCGCAGGCCGGCCGCTGGCCGCAGGCCGCCGCGGCGGCCCGCGCGGCGACCGGAGTGTCCGCCGCCCTCGCGGAACTCGGCGGCGACACGCTCCGCGACGCGCATGAAAAGATCAGTGCCCGCGCGGCGGAGATCCGCCACGCAGCAGAAAGCCCCTCGCGCTTTCGGTCCGGGTAGCGGACATCGAAGGGGTGCGGGGGGCGTCCTACGGGGCGTGGCCGGGCTTTTGCCTGCGGGCGCAACTCAGCGCGCGCACCCGTTCGGCTGATCCTTGGGTTTGACCCTTGAGCTACAGGCTTTCGTGCTCGACGAAGCGCTTGCGGGAGCGCTCCACCTCGGCCTCGGCGCAGGCGCGGTCGGCCCAGTGCGAGCCCTCGACGGACTTGCCGGGCTCCAGGTCCTTGTAGACCTCAAAGAAGTGCTGGATCTCCAGCCGGTCGAACTCGGGCACGTCGGTGATGTCCTGGTAGCGCTCCATGCGCGGGTCGCCCGCGGGCACGAGCAGGACCTTGTCGTCCGGGCCCTTCTCGTCGGTCATCTGGAACATGCCGATGACCCGGGCGGTCACCAGGCAGCCGGGGAAAGTCGGCTCCTCAAGCAGGACGAGGGCGTCAAGCGGGTCGCCATCGCCGCCCAGGGTGTCCTCGATGAACCCGTAGTCGGCCGGGTACCTCGTCGAGGTGAACAGCATGCGGTCAAGCCGGATCCGGCCGGTCGTGTGATCGACCTCGTACTTGTTCCGCTGCCCCCGCGGGATTTCGATGACTACTTCGACGTCCATGTTCACTCCAAGCCTTAGTTGCTGAGTTACTTCATTGTCCCGGTCGCTCATGCGCGACCGGACGCCGGGTCCTGCGCCGGCCAACGGCGGAGCCCGGAGAACAGGCCCTAAGCTGTGCCCACCCGCATCCCGCGAAAGGTGTCTGCGTGCGTCAGTCGCGGTCCCTGGCCCTGGCAGTACTTGCCCTGCTCAACGTGTTTACACTTGCCGCGGGGCTGGCCGTCGCGCGTATGCTGCCGCCCCGGCTTGCGCTGCTGCGTATCCCCGTCATGGCCGCGCGCCCTGTGGTGAACGCCACACCCGTGCTGGCCCCCGTGGACGGATCTGGTGCGCGGTTGCAGGGTACCGCCTTGCCCACCGCGCAGGGTCTCGCCGCCATGCTCGGCCCGCTGCTGCCGCCGGCGGCGACGGGGAACGGCCTGGGCATCGAGGTCGCCGACGCGAGCACCGGGCAGGTGCTGTACTCCGATAACGCGGGCACCCTGGCCACCCCGGCGTCCACCACCAAGGTGATCACGGCGGTCGCGGCGCTCGCGGCACTGGGGCCTGACGCGAGGTTCACCACGACGGTCCGTCAGGTGGGCGGCACCGTGGTCCTGGTAGGAGGCGGTGACCCGACCCTCGCCGTGAATGAGTACCCCTCCTCCGATTACCCGCGCCCGGCTACCCTTGCCCAGCTCGCGGCGGACACCGCCCGTGCGCTGAAGGGACAGGGGCGCAGCTCCGTGCGGCTAGGCTATGACACCTCGCTGTACAGCGGGCCCGATATGGCGCAAGGGTGGACCGAAGGGCTCATCTCCACCGGAAACGTCACGTCGATCGTCGCGCTTGAGGCGGATCAGGGACGGCTGACGTCCGGCGGTGCGCTCGAAGACTCCGACGACCCGGTCAACTACCGCCCGCGGGCAACGGACCCGGTCGGGATGACCGTCGCGGCGTTCGCCGCGCTGCTCGCCCACGACGGGATCACGGTCACCGGCTCGCCCGCCGCGGTGGCCGCGCCCGCGTCGGCCCCGCTGCTCGCGAGCGTGAGTTCCCCGCCGCTCACCTCCATCGTCGAGCAGATGCTGCTTGAGTCGAACAACGTGATCGCCGAGAACCTGGCGCGGCACGCGGCGATTGCCCTGGGGCTGCCCGCCACGTTCACCGGCGCCGCCGACGCCGACGTCACCGAACTGCGACGGCTGGGGATCACGACGCCGATCAGCCTCGTCGACGGCAGCGGCCTGTCGATGTCCGACGGCATAGCGCCGCAGACGCTGGTCCGGACGCTCGAGGCCGCCGCGAGCACGCCGAAGCTGCGCGCGGCCATCACCGGCCTGCCCGTCGCGGGCTTCGCCGGGACGCTGTCGGCCGGCAACAGCGACTTCGGCGGGATCGCCGGCCCGGCGCGCGGGGTCGTCCGGGCCAAGACCGGCAACCTGGCCACGGTCGCCACGCTGGCCGGACTCGCCTACGACCGGGCGGGCGACCTGCTGATCTTCGCGATCATGGCACCCCAGGTGCCGGGCGCGAACCAGTTGCAGCCGGCCGCCAGCGCCATCGATAACGCGGCCACTGGCCTGGCCGAATGCGGCTGCTCATGAGCGAGCTTGCGAGCGAATCGGCACGTGCAGTGCCGTCCGCGAACGCGGGCTCCGAGCGCCGGCGAGGTGGCCGGATGAGCCCGCGCACTCCCGTTACCATCAGGCAGCACGTACGGTAGGACTTGTGAGCAGCGCACAGATGATCGACTGGGACATGGCGATCTCCACCGGTGTCCGGTTCGCCAGGCAAGGACCCCAGGTTAACCTCGCGGACGCCCGCGCGGTCGTGGCGGAACTGCGCGGCCTGACGGCCGTCGTCCAGCAACCCGTCCGTGAGTTGACCGGGCTGACCAGCCAGGGGGCCGTCGGCCCGGTCGCCGTGGTGGACCGCCCGGGCTGGATCAGGGCGAACGTAGGCGGTTTCCGCGTCGTACTCGAACCGCTCGCCGAGCGGCTCGCCGAGCGGAGCAACGTGGGGCCGGCGGCCATCTCGGTCTTCGGCTCGATCGGGTCGCGGGCGACCGGCGTGCAGGCGGGGCTGATCCTCGCCTACCTGTCCTCCCGGGTCCTGGGGCAGTACGAGCTGTTTTTGCCGCCGGGCGAGGGCGGCGCGGCGTCGGCCAACGGCAACGGGACCGCCAACGGCAGTGCGGCGGGTCCCGGCGTGGGCCGTCTCACCCTCGTCGCGCCCAACATCGTCATGGTCGAGCGCGAACTCGGCGTCGACCCGCACGACTTCCGGCGCTGGGTCTGCCTGCACGAGGAGACGCACCGGCTCCAGTTCACCGCCGTGCCCTGGCTGCGGGACTACGTGCAGAGCCAGATGACCGAGTTCCTGCTGGCCTCCGAGCTTGACCCGGCGGCGATGCTGCAGCGGCTGCGGTCCGCGGCCGACGCGATGGCCGGCGCGGTGCGCGGCGGCGACGGCAGCAGCCTCATCGACGCGGTGGCGACCCCGCGGCAGCGCGAGATCATGGACCGGCTGACCTCGGTCATGACCCTGGTCGAGGGGCACGGCGACTACGTGATGGACGCGGTGGGCCCCCGGGTGGTGCCGTCCGTGGAGCAGATCAGGGAGCGGTTCAACTCCCGCCGCGGCTCGTCGGGCCGGATCGAGCAGGCCATCCGCAAGATGCTCGGCATCGACTTGAAGATGAAGCAGTACGCCGAGGGCTCCCGGTTCGTGCGCGAGGTCGTGGAC